>CAZDGY010000356.1:0-6626 GCA_964504685.1 uncultured Kofleriaceae bacterium
TGTGTCCGATGTTGTCGTTGGTCTGCATGGGAGCGATACCCTGCCCCGGCGGTCTGACATCGCGCAAGATCCCCGTGCGGCGAACAGACTTTCTAAGTAACTCCAGCTACTTAGAAGGCTCTCGTGGCTTCTTTGGAGGCGGGATCGAGATCTTTTCCATCCGCCGAGTGGCCCCGCGGGGCCAGGAAACGGGGGGTGGAGGGAACGCTGGACGCGCCAAAAGGTAGCCCTGACCATAGCGCGCACCGGCCTCGATGACCGCCGCGAGCTCCTCGACCGTCTCGATTCCTTCGGCCACGACCCGCGCATCGAGCTCGGTGCACAGCCGCACGATCCCCGCGACGAGCTTGAATAGTCGAGTGCCGCGATCGAGCCCAGCGATCAGCTCGCGGTCGAGCTTGACGACGCGCGGATGGAGATCGGCGATGTACTTTAGATTCGAGTAGCCGGCGCCGAGGTCATCGACGACGAGGTGAACGCCGCGACCGCGAACCTCTGCGAGCATGCTCTGGCACAACCGAAAGTGCGACAGCGGCACGCCTTCGGTGATCTCGAGGTAGATGTCCTCGGAGTGCTGGAAGATCGGATCGTCGGGCTGAACGACCCACTTCTCGTTGAGCTCGGCGGGATGAATGTTGATGAACAGCGTGTGGGTCGGACAACCGTCGAGCGCCATCTGGCGGAGCAAGCGGCCGAGCTCACCGGTGCAACTCTCGGCGACCGCGGCTGCGAACAGCTCGAGCGGACCTTTGAAGTCCTCGGTCTTCGGGCGCGCGAGCGCTTCGTACGCGAAGATCTTTCGCGTCGTCAGATCGACAACGGGTTGATAGACGATCGAGACCTCGCGTTGCTCGATCACCCGCCGGATAGCGCTCATCGGGGGCGCCTTGGTCGTCCGCCTCACGTGAAGACGGCCATTACAGCACGCCGATGGCGCACGGATCCAGTTGGTTCAGAGCTGGCGAAGTAGGCCATTCGCTCTCGCCGACTTTACGAGCTCGAACAGCGGTCGCAATGCATGGCGCGGCGTCGTCACGAAATGCTCGGCGTGGAACGCGTTGAACAGCAACTTGCGCCCGGGCGCGCGCGCCGACAGCTCGAGCATCGCGTCGCCGAACGCGCGGTGCTCGGCGAACGACAGCAGGCCGTGGCCGACGATGACGTCATTCGGGATCGGCCGGGTCCACTCGAGGACTCGGATCGAGCGCTCGGGCGCGACGTCGAGAAAGCCAGCGCGGCGAATCGGCTGTCCGGGCGCCGGACGCTCGGCATAGGTCGCCCCGACGTCGGCGCGACCATCGAGGACCGCGCGGACGACCTCGGCGTGCGAGCGCAGGAACAGCTCTTCGCCGAAGAAGGCGTCCGGATCGAGTCCGCGCGCCGCGAGCGAGATCCGCGGACAGAGATAACCCGACGCCGACGCATGGTCGACCCAAGCGACTCGCATGCCGCGCAGGTCCGCGACGTCGTGCAGCGAGCGCTCCGCCGCGACGAACAACGCCGCGCAGTAGTCGGTGCGATCGCCGCGCACCGCCGATAGCAACGGGCGCAGCCGAATCCGCTCTTCGGTCAGCACCATCAGCGCTGGCGACATCCACGCGTATTGGACGCGATCGCGCAGCAGCGCATCGGCGAGCGCCGGATACGAGTCCGGGGTCGCGGCGACGACCGGCGAGCCCAGGATCGTGCCGAGCGCGTCGCAGACCGCATCGAGCGCCACGCGACTGTTCCCCGGCGTGGCGGACGGCACCACGGCAAGCGTGACCGGCGCCATCCGGGCAGTCTATCGTAGTAGCAGTGACTCCCGCGACCCCGACTCCAGCTCGTAGTGACCTCTGGCGGATTTGCACGTTCAATATTTGGAATAGACAGGGGCCGTGGCCCGAGCGGCTGCCGTTGATCCGCGAGGGTCTGCTCGCGCTCGACGCCGACGTGATCGCGCTGCAAGAAGTGCTCGGCTTCACCGGCATGCCGAGTCAGGCGCACGAGATCGCTGCCGGCACCGGCTGGAACGTGCACCACGCACCGGCGTGGCAGATCGGCGGTGGGCTGACGTTCGGCAACGCGATCCTGTCGCCGCATCCCCTGCGCGACTGCGCGAACTTGTCGTTACCCGCGCCGGCCGGCCTCGATACGCGCAGCGTCGCGTTCGCTCGGGTCGAAACCGCGCACGGGCCACTGCCGGTGTTCGCGACGCACCTCACGCATCAGCTCCATCTCGCGAGCGCGCGCCGTGCTCAAGTCCGCGCGCTGGTCGAGCACGTCGAGGCGCTCGCGCCGATCGACGAGATGCCGTCGGTATTGCTCGGCGACTTCAACGCCGACCCCGAGTCCGACGAGATGCGCTTCTTACGCGGTCACACGACGATCGACGGCATCTCGGTCTACTTCGCCGATTGCTGGGCGGCGACCGAGCTCGGTCTCGGCCACACGTACTCGCGCGAGAACCTCTACGCGCTGCGCTCGCACGAACCGTCGCGCCGGATCGACTACATCTACTCGCGCGGACCCGACCGCTATCTGCGCGGCGAGCCGATCGCGACGCGGATCGCACTCGACCAGCGGACGAACGGTGTGTGGCCGTCTGACCATTACGCGGTAGTCGCGGATATCTACGCCGCCAAGCGCCAGCACGACCCGCACTGACCGGCCGGCATGGCATGCTCGGGGCGTAGATGTCCTCGCGTCTTGCGGTGATCTTCGCGGTGGTGACTGCGCTGTGCGCGGTGCGCGCGACGGCGGATTCCGGTTCTGGTTCCGCGTCCGGTTCTGGTTCCGCGTCCGGTTCCGGTTCCGCGTCCGGTTCAGGTTCCGCGTCTGGTTCAGGTTCCGGTTCCGCTGTTCCCAATTCCGGTTCCGATTCGGGCTCGGATGCACCGCCGTCGGTAGCGCCGCCGCGACCAGGGCCCAAGATCATCTTGGTCACGATGGGAGTCGGCGCAAAGATCTGGGAGCGCCACGGCCATATCGCGCTGTGCGTCCAGTACACCGACGATCACCGCGAGGATTGCTACAACTACGGCGTCGCGAGCTTCGAGCATCCGCTGTCGATGGCCGCCGGGTTCTTTCGCGGCACGCACAGCTTCTGGGTCGCCGAGATGTCGCCGGAAGAGCTGCTGTGGGTCTACAAGAACGCCGATCGCACGATCTGGATCCAGCCGCTCAGCAACCTCACCGACGAGCAAGCGTGGAAGGTCGTCGACAAGCTCAAGTCCGACATCAAAGAAGAGAACAAGTTCTACGCGTACGATCACTTCGAGGACAACTGCACGACCCGCGTCCGCAACATCCTCGACGACGTCACGCATGGCGAGCTGTCGAGCATGACCGAGCCGACCGACGGCAAGACGTTTCGCGATCTCGCGCGCGAAGGGTTCTACGGCATGCGCGTCCCGCTGCTGATCACCGACATCGCGATGGGCCGCAGCACCGACCGCGTGCCGACCTACTACGAGCGCATGTTCCTGCCGCAATACCTACGCGAAGCGGTGACGAAGAAGTGGCACATCCAGCCGCGCGCGTTCTACACGCGGCGCGAATGCGTCAACAGCACCGAGTCGGGCTGCGTCGAGCGCGGCCTGCCGTGGACGCCCGAGAACAGCGGTCGCGTGATCTTCGCGTTGTTCGCGCTGTTGATCACCGCGCCGGTCGTGCTCTCGCGCCGGTATCGCCGGTTCCAGCGCACGGCGCTAGCGGTCGCGGTGATCCCGTACGCGTTGCTCGGCAGCATTCTGTTGTTCCTCGCGGTGATCAGCCCGCTGCCATACGTCCACATCAACGAGAGCATCCTGTTGTTCTTCCCGTTCGATTTCTTGCTGCTCGCGCTGCCCGCCGAGAAGCGCCGGCTCTACGCGCGCGGCCGCGTCGCGATGCTCGTGCTGCAAGCGCTACTCATGCTGATCGGCGTGTTCAAGCAGCCGCTGATGGCCGAGCTGCTATGGCCGCTGATCCCGGCGCTCGTCGTAGGCTTCTGGCCCGCGCAGACGGTGACCGCCGCGACGAAGTCGAAAAAATCTGGCGCGAAGAAGCCCGCCGCCGCCAAGGCCTAGCCCTAGAACGCGTCGGGCGTCGGGGTGCCGTTCGTCGTGCCGGTGACCGCTCCCGTCGCGGGTCCGCCGTCGAGAGCGGCGTCGACCGACGGCATGGTCGGCGCGATGACGGCGCCGGCTCTGTCAGGCAGCGCGTCCGAGCCGGCGTCGGCTGGCTGATTTGGAGCGATGTTGATCGGCGCCGCGATCGCTGTGGTCGGATCCCCCGCAGCTGGAGTTGCGCTACCGCTACCGCTGGACGCCGCGATGCTCTCGCGATGTTTGCAACCGGCAGTCGCGGCGACGAGCACGCTCGCGATCGCGAGCTTCGTGATGGTCTTCATGCCTTGCTTTAGTGCAAGCGATGCGCCGCCGATGACGGCATGCGGTTCGTTCGCATTCGTCGTCGAGTACGTCGCCGACCTCGCCACTTCGCGATCGCGAAGCTGGGAACCGGGCACGAGCGCACATGCGCCCGAGCTGAAGCTTCGCCCTCGACCGGAGTTACGTGAAATCGGTCACGCAAAGGTCCGACCACTTTCTTGATGCGGATTCAAACAGCTCGGCGTATCGTGCGCGCCGTGTTGCGTTGGAGTTACACGCTCGCGCTCGTCGCCCTGTCCGCGTGCGTCGAGTCGGAGCCCGAATCCACGACGAGCGCCGCCGCAACGGTGTGCGCCGCAGGGCCGACCGTCGCGGGCATGGACGTTTCGTCGTACGAGTCGGCGATCGACTGGGACGCCGCGCACGCCGCCGGCATCGAGTTCGCGTTCATCCGAGTCAGCGACGGCACGCAGTATCCCGATCCGATGTTCGCGACGTACTGGCCCGCCGCGCGCGCCGCTGGCGTCATCCGCGGCGCGTATCAATACTTTCGTCCGGCCGAGGACGCGGTCGCGCAAGCCGACCTGCTGCTCACCGCGATGGGCCCGCCGCAACCCGGCGACTTGCCACCGGTGCTCGATCTCGAAGTCTCGGGCGGGCTGACCACCGCGCAAGTCGACGCGCAGGTCCAGCTGTGGATCGATCACATCGCCGCCGCGATCGGTCGGCCCCCGATCGTCTACGCCGGCTTGTACTCGTGGCCGACGCTGACCGGCGGTTACGACGTCACGACGTCACCGCTGTGGATCGCGCAGTACACGTCTGCGGCGTGCCCGGACATTCCCGATCCGTGGACGCAATGGCTGTTCTGGCAAGACACCGACACCGGCACGGTCGACGGCGTCGCCGGCACCGCGGATCACGATCTCGACGTGTTCGACGGCACGCTCGCCGACTTGCAAGCGTTCACGATGGCCGGCACCTGCGGCGACGGCACGTGCAGCGGCAGCGAGGATAGCGATTCGTGTCCGATGGACTGCCCGCCGTGCGGCGTGATCGGCGACAGCTTCGAGATCGACGACGGCGACGCGTGCTTCGTCTCGGGCGGTCCGCCGGCGTATCTCCGCCACGTCACCGACGCGGGAGAACAAGGCGACTTGATCTGGACCCACGCGACCGACGCGGCGGCCGAAGCGAACTTCGCGCAGTGGATTCTCTATTTCAGCGGCGACGGCACGTACCAAGTCGACGTGTACACCGCGCACGCGTACGCGACCTCTCATCAAGCGAAGTACGTCGTGCACTCCGGCGCGGCCGCAGATCAAGACGTCGTGCTCGATCAGAGCGCCGCCGACGGCTGGCAATCGCTCGGCACGTTCGACTTCGCCGCCGGCGGCGAGCAGTGGATCCATCTCGGCGACAACACCGGCGAGCCGAGCTCGGCTCAAGCGCAGCTCGTGTTCGATGCGGTTCGCTTCACCCAGCTCGACGGCTCGGGCTCCGATGGCTCCGGTTCCGACGAGCCACCGGCGCATCACCATGGCTGCGCGGCCGGCGGCGATCCCGATGCACTTGCGCTGGTCGGCATCGCTGCGCTGCTCGTCGTCGTCCGTCCCCGCCGCCGAACGATCTCGCGCCGCTAACTCGGCTTCGCTTCTTACGCAACCGCGGCCGGCTGCGTGCCGATACGCGGCGCATGGCAAGCACTACGAAGCGGACTGCCAGTGACGTGGGCGATTCACGGCGGCGTGGGTACGGCCGGCCAGGGCACCGGGCCGCTCGCGCTCGAATACACCGGCGCGATCGAGCCCGTGGTGGAGAAGCTCGAGTTGCTCGCGACCCCGACCGAGCCGCTGTCGAACGACGAGGTGTTGCGCGCGCCGCCGCTGTGCGTGGTCGCGTGGGGCAATCGCGGTATGAAGCCGTTTCGCTGTGAGATCCGGCACCTCGCCGAGCGCGCACGGGCGCGAGCTAGCAGCGTAAGCTCGCGGCGTGGAGAGTCCGAAGCCTAAGTCGAAACCGAACGCAAAGACCGTCCCGACGCGCTGTGCCTGGGCGACGAGCGAAGCGATGTGGTCGTATCACGACGACGAATGGGGCGTGCCGGTGCACGACGATCGCCGTCACTTCGAGTTCATGATCCTCGAAGGCGCACAAGCCGGGTTGTCGTGGTCGACGATCCTCAACAAGCGCGAGGGCTATCGCAAGAACTTTGCCGGTTTTGATCCGGTGCAGGTCGCGCGATTCACGCCGAAGATGATCGCCAAGGTGCTG
>CAZDGY010000357.1:0-6620 GCA_964504685.1 uncultured Kofleriaceae bacterium
GCACCTGCGGTCGTCGACGGTCGCGAAGCTACTCGGCAGCTACCGATTCCTCGAGACGTCGGCGCCGCGCGTGCTCGAGCGCGCCCGTGCCGATCACTTCGAGGCGCCGATCCCGACGATGCCCGCAGTCGAGTTCGTTCAGCGCGCGACCGAGCGCGCCGCCGCCGATCCCGAAACGCTCGAGACGATCCAGCGCGTCGCGTTCGACGAAGGCCTCGAAGCGCCGCTGCTCGCGCGCCGATTCAAGGACGTCGCATTTCCCGAGACCGATCGCGATCGCCGCGAGAAGCTGCGCTCGCACATCGCGCAAGCCGCGCGCCGGCTGTCGTCGTTGATCGCCGAAGAAGGCTCGCCGGTGCCGAAGAAGATCGCGATCAAGCTCGAAGAGACGGTCGGCGAGTTGCTCGAAGCGATCGAGAACTAGTTGAACAGTTCGAAGTTCGTGAACGTCGACGACATGTCGTAGGTCTTGAGGCCGACCGGGCCGATCGAGTAGACCGGCTGCGGCATCGACACGACGATATCCGCGTCGGCCATCCCGCGGATGCAGCACTCGAGCGTCATCCCCGAGGCTTGGAACTCCATCGTAACGGTTTGCGCCAAGCCGACCGTGATCACCTCGTATTGCGTCGCACCGACGCCTTGGTCGGTGTATTGGACGAGGAACGAGCCGTCGGTCGGCTCGTAGTTGCAGTGGTACATGCTCTCGTTCGCGACGTCGATGCGCAGCGCGAGCTCGATCGCGTCGCCGCGGCCGCCGGCGATGCGCGTCATCGTCACGACCTCGCGATAGTTCGCCGAGGTGCCGTTGGTGGTCACCGAGTGGTACGCGACCGCCAAGCCGCTGTTCTGGTTGTTCTGGGCGAGCGAGGTCGGGCCGGCCATCCAACTGCCGGTACCGAACGTGCCCCACGCAGTCGAGAAATCGGAGAAGTTCGACATGTACTCCGGGTGGGTGAGCGCTGCGCCGGTCAGGCACGTCGCATTCCCAGCGCCGCCGTCGCCCTGTTTTGCATCGAACCCGAGCGCGTCATTCACGGTGCCGCTGTCACCGCCGCCGCTGCCGCTAGTGCCGTCGCACAGGTTCGTCTGCGCGTTGCACGTGTACCCGGTCGGGCACGGACACGCCTTCGTCGAGTAGTCGATGTCGTTCGGAACGTTGCACGCCGCGAACGCGACGACTGCGGCGATCGCGAATCTCACGGGAACGTCCATTCGAGCGCGACGCCGTGCGGGCCGATCGCCGGCCGGATCGTTCCATGCGCGACGCCGTGCGCGGAGTGGTGCGAGCGACGCTCGATGATCTCCCACACGACGCCGACGACGAATACGCCGCCGCCGACTGCGAACCCGATATTCGCGTAGCGCGCGTCGTTCTGTGCATCGGTCTGATAGATCCCCGCTTGCTTCGCCTGTTGCTCGTTCTTCGCCTCGTCGTGCGCGTTGACCGCGAGCGCGCCGTAGACGCCACCCCCACCGGCGATCACCGCGCCGGCGGCGATCACGACCCATGGGATCGCGCTCGGCTCGCTCGCCTCGACGACGATCGTCGGTGGCGCCGGCGGTGTCGGTTCGGGCTTCGGCGCCACGACCGGCGGCTGCGGTGGCGGCGTGGGATCGGGCAGCGGCGGCAGCGGCTCGGCGGCCGGGTGTTGCGCGGAACGTTGGATCCGCAACGCGACGACCCGGCGCTCGATCGCGCCGCGATCGTCGATCGCCTTGGCGTGCTCCAGGTAGCCCTCGTACGCTTCGATCGCGCCGCTGATGTCGTTCATGCCTTCGAGCGAGCGCCCGAGGTTGTAGAGCAAGTTAGGCTCGGGGAACAACGCGTACGCTTGGCGCAGCATCGCGGCCGAGACTTCGAACTCGCCGCGCTTGTAGTGCTGCGAGCCTTCGACCGCGAGCTCGGCGGCGCGCTGCTTCGCGGGGTCGCCGTTCGGCTCGGCGTGCGCGACCGCGGCGAGCGCGATCACCGCGGCTAGAGCTGTCAACGCGCGACGCATGCCCCTACTGTGAAATATATCAAACCGCCGCCGCAGCCGCTTAGTCGAAGCGCTGGAACGGGTTTTCGTCGTGCGGCGGACGCGAGCTCGGTCGGCCGGCCTTCGGCTTCGGCTTTGGCTTGGCTTCGACGGGCGCGAGCGGGATCACGACGTGTTGATCGCGATCGAGCGTGAGCTGCTGGGTCACCGTGATGTAACCCGCGAGCTCGATGTCGATCTGGCGCGCGCCGGCGGCATCGAACTGAACGTCGAGGGGCGTCGTGCCGCGCTTCTCACCATCGATCGTCAGCGCGGCACCGGGTGGTATGGTCTCGACCGTCACCGCGATCCTGCTGGGCGCGTCGATCGCCGCCGCGGACGGCGGCGGCGGCGCCGCGACAACGGGTGGCGCCGGCGCGATCGGCGCGGGCTCCTTGGCTGGATTCGTCAGCAACCCGAGCCGCCAGGCCGCGACCGCGCCGCCGGCGAGCACGAGCAACGCGGTGAACGCGATCACCGCGAACCGCGCGCGTGGCTTGCCTGCCCCGCCATGCGCCGACGTCGGATCGACGCGCGGGACCTCGACGCTCTCGTCGACCTCGGCCGCGGGCAAGATCCCGAGGTCGGTGCCGGCGCGCACGTTCGACACCATCTGCCGCTTCTCGACGATGCGCTCGGCGAACGCGCTCGCCATCACGTCGGCGAGCCCTTGCTGCGGATAGTCGTCGGCGCCGAGCTCGGCGATCGCGACGAGCAGCTCCTCGCGCATCTCGAGCGCCGAGTGATAGCGCCGCGCCTTGTCGCGCGACAGCGCGCGCATGCAGATCGCCGCTGACTCCGTAGCCGAACGGCGAGCCATTCGACAGAACCGAGCCTTGTCCGCAACGGCGAACTCGCCAGCTCCTTCGGCGATGTTGAACGAGATTGAACTGGCGGCACGCCGCAGCTGGTCGGCGAGATAGCCGTTTCCACGAGACAAATCACCCGCAATTCCATCGGCCAGGACAAGGAACTGAATCGCGGCTTGATAGACGTCGAGACGCTCGTGTTCGAACTCGTTCACGTCTGGTGTATCGGCCCGACGTAGCCGGGGTTGCTTACGATTTCGGGCTCGGGCTCGGGCTCGACCAGACAATCGAACCGGTCAGATCCTCTGTGGCGGAGTACTTGTTGCACTACGGCCGTCTAGGGGCCCGGGCATAGCCAAGGCACGACCCACAGCACCGGGAGAAGGAGCATCGACGCAATCGAGGATCCGAGGCTCCCGTCGTGCGCGAGCGCATTCGTTCGACAGCTCACTGGCTTCGCGGGGGTCTCGATCCACGCGGCGCTCGACGCCAAGCGTGCGTCGATGGTCTCTCGCCGACAGCCACGGGCTGCAAGCCACTCGATGCGGTCGGTTCTGAGCGCGAGGTAACGTTCGCGTTCGTGATCGTCACACTCGGCGTCCGAAGTGCACCGCGCCGGCAGGATCGCCGCGTGACAATCGACCCACAGGAGCTTGTCGAGAGCGTCACCGGTCGCGCTCGCGCGATCAACCCTCGCATCGCGCTCCGCGCCTGCCGATGACAGGCATCCGCTCAACGCGACCATCATCAGGCCCCGGCGCACCGTGCGAGTGTAGTTGAGGGGGCCAGCTTCCGCGATCGGCGAGCGAACGATGCCGACCCTTGCCTCGCTCGTGCGGGCTAAGCGACCGCGAGCTTGATCGCCTGCGCGAGCAAGTACACCGCGTAGAACATCAACGCGATGCCGATCACGCGCGGAATCCAGGCGGCCTTCTCACCGAGCACGTTCTTGCCTTTGTGCGTGAGGTACCCGACGAGCGAGAACCAACCGAAGCTGCCGCAGAACACGCCGATCGCGCACGCCGCGCCTTCGATCGTCGTCGGCGGGGTGTCGGTCACCTTCGACACGATCGAGCCCATGATCACGACCCACGTCACGACGGCGGCGGGGTTGAGAATGATCAGCGCGACGCCGACTCTGTAACCCTGCCACATCTCTTTCTTGTGATCGACCGGCGCGTCGTCGCGATCGCTGGGCTGCGCCGGCTGCACCGGCTGGCTGCGCGCGGTGAGGAAGCCGTAGACCAGCAAGATGATGCCGCTGACCGCGTAGAGGATCTGCAGCACGAGCGGGTAGGTCTTGAGTACCGGCGTCACGCCGAGCACGCCCAGGCCCGAGTACAAGCAATCGCCACTCGCGGCGCCGAGCCCCACCATCAACGCGCGCCGCAGCGTATGTCGATACGCCGCATCGATCACTGCGACGTTGGCCGGGCCGATCGGAACGCCGGTGATGGCGCCCGCGACGATACCGGTCAACAAGAACGTCAGCGTCAGCACGAGGGCTCGACCACCCGTGCTATACAGCAGCGTGACTTCGCCTGCTACGGCGAATGACGGCGGTTCTACCGCTCTGACGATCGCCGGGCCATCCGTGACCTGGCTCGGCCATGCCAGCGCGGTCGCCAAGCTCGGTACAGGCCGGGTGCTGTTCGACCCGCTGCTGCCCTGGCGCGCACGTGCGGCCGGGCCCGTCGATGCCGTGCTCGTGACGCATTCGCACGTCGATCACCTCAATCGCTGGAGCCTCAAGGCCGTCGATCGCTCCGCTCAGCTCGTCGTGCCGCGCGGGTGCAAGGACATCGTGTCGGACCTCGGGTTCTCCCGCGTGATCGAGATGAGCGCCGGAGACCAGCACGAGGTCGCCGGCCTGCAGATCGAAGCGGTCGGCACGCGACACGACAACGGCCGGTGGCGCAAACGCGCGCTGCCCGAGTGCGTCGGCTACGTCGTCAAGGGCGGTGGCGCGACGCTGCATCACGCGGGCGATGTCGATTTCTCGGACCACTCTATCTTCGATACGATCGGCAAGCGGTTCGCGATCGACGCGACACTGATGCCGATCGGCGGGATGCTGCCGGTCTGGTACTACCGGCTGCGCCGCAAGTCGTTCGACAACGGCATCCACATCGATCCGGACTGCGCGCTCGATATCTTCGAGCGGCTCGGCGCGAAACAACTCGTACCGATCCATTGGGGCACCGTGCAGGTGCTCGGCCTGCCCGGCTCGGCGCGGCGCCGGCTCGCGAAGGTCGCCGATGCGCGCGACGCCAAAGGCGTGCGCATCCTCAGCCACGGCAGCTCGCTTCAGATCGCGCCCTGAAACTTGAGCGCGCCGATCACGCCGATCGCGCCGATCACGATGCCCATCGCGTAGCCGAATTGCTTGTCGCGGTTGACGCCGACGCCGCGATCGAGCTTGCGCGCGCGCCACAACAAGCTGACGTCGCGCACGCCCCAGATCGCGCCGGAGGCGCCGGTGACGATCGTGAGGAACCACGCGAACGCGTTGGGGGAGACAAGGTTCATGCGACTCCTTCGGGCGGAATCGGATCGACGAGCATCCGCTTGGTGTCGTGCGCGATGATCAACGCCATCACCGGCACGAACAGCCAGTAGAAGTACGCGACTTCCATCCCGCCAGTCGCGAATCCGACCAAGAACCCGGTGTATGCGACGAGCCGCTCCATCGCGTACGACTTGTAGTTCGTGGTCCGGCCCGCGCGCTTCGTGTACACCGCGCGGAACGCGCTGTTGATGACGCCGAGCGAGATCACGAGCACGACCGGGATCACCGGCGCCAAGCCGTACGCGGCGACGATGATCAGGCAGAAGCCGTAACAGATCGCATCGGTGATCGCGTCGAACAGCTCGCCGAACGCGCTCTTGCACTTGAAGATCTTCGCGACCAGGCCGTCGAGCTTGTCGAGCAAGCCGCAGATCAAGATGAACAGCGTCGCGTACTGCGCGTAGCCGTGAGCGACCGCCCACACGAACGGCGGCAAGAACAAGAACCGCGACGCGGTGACCGCGTTCGCCGGGTTGAGCTTCGGCACGACGCGCGGGGCCGGCGCCGCCGCTGCGGGGAGCTCGATCGCTTCCGCCACCATCACCCCGCCTCGGCGTCGGCGTCTTCGCTCGCCGCCGCCAAGCCCGGATCGACAAACCGATAGCGCTTCCACGCGAACCGCACGCGCTGCAGCAACGACACGTGCGACATGATCGCGACGGCCCAACAGCCAGCGAGCAGCGGCCGCGGGTCGTGCAGCAGCGCGGTGAAGAACACGCCGAAGCCGTAGTAGATGATGAACTCGGCCGAGCCGAAGATCCCGACGACGTCGACCGGGTGACCGATCTTGCCCTTCTCGCGCCAGATGTCCTGCTGGCTCTCGGCGTAGATCGACAGCTTGATGATCACGTTCGTCAGCGAGCCGGTGATCCCGAAGCCGAGCACGATCAACACGTGCGGATAGTCGTAGCTGAGGTTCAAACAACCGCCGGCATACATGACGCCGAGCACCCAGCGATCGCAGACGTCGTCCATCACCGCGCCGAACGTCGAGCGCTGGTTGAAGTTGCGCGCCTTGTAGCCGTCGATGTGATCGATCAAGCCGCGCACGATCAACAGCACGAAGCCGAGCCACCAGTAGCCGTAGAACAGCACGACACCGCCGACGAGCCCTATCACCGCGCCGAGCAACGTCCACACGTTCGCGTGGATCGGCAGCTTGGCGAGCGCGCCGACGATCGGCAGCAGGACCCGATCGATGTGCTTGCGAAACGCGAACAG
>CAZDGY010000358.1:0-6619 GCA_964504685.1 uncultured Kofleriaceae bacterium
ATCCGCGGCTCGAAGAAGCGGCGGCCACGCTCGGTGCGAGCCGCACGCAGACGTTCGTGCGCGTCGTGTTGCCCGCGCTGCGCCCGGCGATCACGACCGGGTTCGCGCTGGCGTTCTCTCGCGCGCTCGGCGAGTACGGCTCGGTCGTGTTCATCAGCGGCAACATGCCGATGAAGACCGAGATCACGCCGCTGCTCGTGATGACGAAGCTCGATCAGTTCGACTACGCGGGCGCGACCGCGCTCGCGTTGGTCATGCTCGTCGCGTCGTTCGCGATCTTGATCGCGATCAACGGCCTGACCTGGCGGCGCCGCGGTCGCACGATCCCGACGTTGCGCCGGCGCTCACCGCAACCCCCGACCATGCAGCCGCCGGCCGAGATGTTGGTGGCGCCATGATCGCGCGTCGCCTGCTGATCGCGATCGCGCTCGGTTTTCTCGCCGTATTCCTCGTCGTGCCGCTCGTCACGGTGTTCGCAACCGCGTTTCGCGACGGCGCTGGAGCGTACTGGGCCGCGATCACGCAGCCCGACTCGGGGTCCGCGATCCGGCTGACGTTGTTCGTCGCGGTGCTCGCGGTGCCGCTCAACATCGGCTTCGGGCTCGCGGCGGCGTGGGCGATCACGCGGTTCCAGTTCCCGGGCAAGCGCGTGCTCGTCGCCGTGATCGACTTGCCGTTCGCGGTGTCCCCGGTGATCGCCGGCCTGATGTTCGTGCTGCTGTTCGGTGCGCGCGGTTGGATCGGGCCGTTCTTCGAAGCTCATCACCTCAAGATCATCTTCGCGGTTCCCGGCATCGTGTTGACGACCGCGTTCGTGACGATTCCGTTTGTCGCGCGCGAGTTGATCCCGGCACTCGAAGCGCGCGGTCCGGCGCAAGAGATCGCGGCGCTGTCGCTCGGCGCGTCGCCTTGGCAGACGTTCTGGCGAGTCACGCTCGTGAATCTGCGCTGGCCACTGATCTACGGCGCGATCCTGTGCACCGCGCGCGCGGTCGGCGAGTTCGGTGCGGTCTCGGTCGTGTCTGGCCACATTCGCGGCAAGACCGACACCGTGCCGCTGCACGTCGAGGTGCTCTACAACGATTTTCAGTATCAGGCGGCATTCGCGGTCGCGACGATCCTCGTCGCCATCGCCGCCGCGACGATCGTGCTGAAGACGATCGTGGAATGGCACGTCAGGAGGTCGCGATGACAGCGCTCAACGTCACGGTCGAGCACGTCTCGAAAGCGTTTGCGGAGTTTCCGGCGCTCGATGATGTCAGCGTCGAGATTCCAGCCGGTCAGCTGGTCGCGTTGCTCGGCCCGTCGGGGTCGGGAAAGACGACCTTGCTCCGCGTGATCGCCGGCATCGACGCGCCCGATCGCGGCCGCGTGAAGTTCGGCAGCGACGACGTCACCGACGCGCCGATCCAAAAGCGCGGGGTCGGCTTCGTATTTCAAGACTACGCGCTGTTCGAGCACATGACAGTCGCGGACAACATCGCGTTCGGCCTGAGCGTACGGCGTGGCCCGAGCGCGCCGACCAAGCTGCAGATCGACGCGCGCGTACGCGACCTCGTCGAACGCGTCCAGCTCACCGGCACGACCGCGCGTTACCCGCGCGAGCTGTCCGGCGGCCAACGCCAGCGCGTCGCGCTCGCTCGTGCCCTCGCGCCCGAGCCCAAGCTGCTGCTGCTCGACGAGCCGTTCGGTGCGCTCGATGCCCGCGTCCGCGCCGAGCTGCGGACGTGGATGCGGCGACTCCACGACGAGCTGCACGTGACCTCGGTGTTCGTGACCCACGATCAGGAAGAGGCGCTCGAGGTCGCCGATCAGATCATCGTGATGAATCGCGGCCGGATCGAGCAGGCTGGCGAACCGGGCGAAGTCTTCGACCAGCCGACGAGTGCATTCGTGATGGACTTTCTCGGCGGGGTCAACGTGCTCGCCGGCGAAGTGCGCGGCGAGGTGTTCGTCGCAGGTGGGCTCGAGCTGCCGAGCAACGGCGTGAAGCCCGGCCCGGCGCGCGCGTTCGTGCGCGGTCATGACTTCGCTCTCGGCCGCCGGGACGCCGAAGGTGCGATCGCAGTGACCGTGTCACATGTGCGCCGGATCGGGATCGCGGCGCGGGTCGTCGTGACGACCGAAGGCGACGGTGCGTTGACCGTCGAGCTGCCATTCCGCGAGCTTGACGAGCTTGGAGTCGCCAAAGGTGCAGCGCTATCGGCGCGCGTCCGCTCGGCTCGGATCTTTCCGCGTGAAGAGGTTGTATGAAACGTTCGTATCTCACCGTTGTCGCCTTGCTCGCCCACACCGCCGTCGTGAACGCGCAGACGCCTCCGAGCGATCCGCCACCGCCGCCGCCGGCGCCGCCGGACGTTCCGCCGCCACCCGACGCTCCTGTCGCGCCCGAGCCGCCGGACGCGCCCGAGCCACCCGATGCGCTCGTCCAGCCCAAGCCGGTCGAGAATCAATTGGCGCCGCCAGAAGGCATCAAGCCACTCACGCCGTTCAGCTCGGTTCCGCTCCAGCTCACGCCGGGCGGCAACATCCAAGCCGACGGTCGCGCGTTCACGAACGACAGCGGCAGCCACGACATGACGATTCGTCGGTTGCGCGCCGAGCTCACGGGCAAGGCGTACGACTACTTCAAGTTCTACACGTTGCTCGATTTTGCATCGAGCAAGCTCGTGGTCGAGAACGCGTACGTCGAGGTCGGCTTACCCGAAGTCTCGTTGCGCTTCGGCAAAGACAAAGCGCAATTCGGGATCGAACGGCTGCAAGCCGATACGTACCTCACGTTCATCGAGCGTTCGTTCGCGACGCAGATCTCGCCCGATCGCGACCTCGGGGTCGCGTTGCGCGGCGATCTGTTTCACGGCGTCGTCAGCTATTCGGGCGCGATCGTCGACGGCGCACCCGACAACACGACCGCGCTCGACGCCGAGAGCGACAACGCACTCGAGTACGATCTCCATGTCTTGATCTCACCATTCAAGGCGCCCGGCCTCGCGGGCCTCGGCGATCTCGCGATCGGCGCGGCGACGACGTTCGGCTACAACCACGGCACGCTCGCGAATCCCGGGCTGACCGCGATCAAGAGCGACGGCCAGCTGACGATCGTGAAGTACGCCGGTGGTGGCGCGACCGACACGATCGACACGACCGCGCACGCCGATGGCTATCGCACGCGCCAGACGATCCACGGCTACTACTACGGCGGCCCGGTCGGCGTGCTGGCCGAGTACGTTCGCGATCACGAGCCGATCGAGCTCAACGGCACGCACACCGGCGTGGTCGACCAAGCGTGGCAAGTCGCCGCGAGCGTAGCGGTCACGCCCGGCGACCATCCGAGCTACACCGCGATCCGACCGGTGCATCCATTCGATCCGAAGCACGGGCACTGGGGCGCGGTCGAGCTCGCGGCCCGTTACGGCGAGCTCAAGCTCGATCAGGATGGCTTCGACGCGAAGATCACGAGCGCGACCTCGTCGATCCGGATCGCGCGAGACGTCACGGTCGGAGCGAACTGGTACTTCAACCGCTACTTCAAGCTTCAGCTGAACTACAGCGAGACGTTCTTTAAAGAGGGCGCGATGGGCGGCGATCGGCTGTCCGAGCACGTGATCGAGGTTCGAGGCCAAGGGATGCTCTGACGTGGTACATCGCAGGCGTGAACCTGCTCGACGACTGCTTCGAAGCGAATCGCCGCTGGGCCCACAAAGCGGCGACCAACGACCCCGAGTTTTTCAAACGGCTCGAGAATCTGCAGAACCCCGATCTGTTGTGGATCGGTTGCTCCGATAGCCGACTGCCGCCGAACGAGATCATCGGTCGCGCACCGGGCGAGCTGTTCGTGCACCGCAACGTCGCGAACGTCGTCGAGCACACCGACGTCAACTGCCTGTCGGTGCTGCAGTACGCGGTCGACGTGCTCCAGGTCAAGCACGTGATCGTCGTCGGCCACTATGGCTGCGGCGGCGTCCGCGCGGCGATGTCGTCGCAACCGCTCGGCCTGATCGACAACTGGCTGCGTCACATCCGCGACATCCACTTGTGGCATCGCGAGGAGCTCTCGGCGATCGCTGACCCGGTCGCGCGCACGAATCGGTTGTGCGAGCTCAACGTCGAGACTCAAGTCGCGAACGTATGCCACACGACGATCGTCCAGGATGCGTGGCGGCGCGGTCAGGTACTGACGATCCACGGCTGGATCTACTCGCTGCGCGATGGCCTCTTGCGCGACCTCGGGATGGTGATCGAGTCGGCCGACCAGATCCCGCCGGAGTACCGGTTAACGTTTTAGCGAGTTGATCGCTTCGCGCACCCGACCGCGCTCCGCGTCATTCTTCGGGGCGAGCTCGAGGAACTTCTCGTAGTTGTCGATCGCCTGCTTGTTCTTGTGCTTCGCGGCGTAGAGCGTGCCGAGGTTCAAGTAGTTCGACGGCTCGTGCGATTGGCGGCGCACCGCGTTCGTCAGCACGACCTCGGCGTCGTCGTATTGCTTGCGCTCGACATACATCGCACCGAGCTTCGACAGCGCTTTCGGGTAGGGCGGATCGAGGTCGACCGCTTTCTTGTAGGCAGAGATCGCTTCGTCGGTGCGGTCTTGCAGCCTGAAGATCTCGCCGTACGCATACCAGAACAGCGACTCGTTCGGCGATCGTTGGATCGCCAGCGACAGCTCGCGTTCGGCCTCGGGTTGCTTGCCCTCGCGGTTGAACAGCAACCCGAGCTCGAAGTGGGCACGGCCGTTGTTCGCGTCGATCTCGAGCCCCTTGTCGAGATAGGTCTTCGCTTCATCCAGCTCGCCGAGCTCGCGCAGCGCCATGCCGAGCGCGACGTTCGCGTCGGCGTCGTCCGGTGCGGCATTGAGTGCGGCGCGGAACTCGAGCTGCGCCTCTTCGACGTGGTGCAGTCCGTCGAGCGCGGTGCCGAGCGCCATGTGGTACGTCGCGCTCTTCGAATCGAGCCGGAGCGCCTTGCGGAGCTCGTCGATGCCTTCGTCGCTCTTGTCGAGCAACAGCAGCGCGCGGCCGCGTTTCTCGTGGCCGACCGGATCGTCGGGACTCAGTTGCAGCAGCTGATCGGCGACCTCGAGCGCGGTCTTGCCGTCGGCCGACGCGATCAGCGCTTCGGCGTAGAGCGAATAGCCCTTCGTGTCACTGACGTTCGCATCGTAGAAGCTCTTCGCGGCTTCGACCGCCTTCGTCGCTCGGCCGGCGTGGACGAGAAAGTCGACCCGCTCTTCGAGAATGTCGAAGTCTTTAGCGACGCCGTAGGCATCGGCGTAGGCCTTGTCGGCCGCGTCGTACTCGCCGTTCTTGGCGTCGTCTCGCGCTTCGCTCAGCAGCGTTCGAGCTTCGCGCTTGTTGTCCGCTTTGACTTCTTTGACCTGCTTGTGCTGACCACTACACGCGACGAACGCCAGCGAAACCGCGACTGCAAGGTGCCGGCGAAACATGGCGTGAGGGTAGCTAAACCCGAGTGCGTGCGCCAGTTGACACCTAAGCCGGCTAGCGCCGCTGTACAACTTCCACATGCGCAAGATCGTGGTGTTTGGGGCGACCGGCGGGTCGGGGCAACAGATCGTGGAACGGGGCTTGGCAGCAGGGCATCGCGTGGTCGCAGTCGCGCGGCGGCCCGAGGCGATCAAGACGAGCCACGATCGCCTCCACGTCATGAAGGGCGACGTGCTCGATTCGGCGTCGGTCGATGCCGCGGTCGCGGGTGCTGACGCCGTGCTCTCTGCGATCGGTCCGGCCAACAACCGCCGCCCGGGCACGCTGATCTCGGTCGGCGTCCGCAACATCGTCGAGTCGTGCGAGAAGGCCGGCGTCAAACGCTTCGTGTTCGAGAGCGGCTTGATGGTCGGCGATGGTCACGCCTTGTCGCTGTTCAACCGTACGGCGCTCGCGCTGGCCCGCTCGATGTATCGCGCCATGTGCGACGACAAGCGGATCGCCGAGTCGACGATTCAAGCGAGCAAGCTCGAGTGGGTGATCGTGAGGCCACCGGTGCTCACCAACAAGCCGGCCAAGGGCGGCTACCGCACCGGGGTCGATCTCGCGCTCAGCGTTTCGAAGAGCCTGTCGCATGCCGACGTCGCCGAGTTCCTCGTCGCGGCGACGACCGACGACGCGATCGTCCGCACGATCCAGGATATCGGCTACTAGGGGGACCCTAGATGTGGCGCGCGTTCCTTCGGATCCTCGGGGTGCTGACGCCGGCGGATAGGATCGTTCGCAAGGCCTTCCGCGCGCGCAACCTGCAGGAAATCGCGTGGACCACGCTCGCGGCGGACGAGCCGTCGCGATTCGTCGTTGGAGTCTTCTTCGTCGTGGACACCATCCCCGCGACGTATCGATTCTTCGCGGTCGACAAGGCGACGATGAAGGCCGAGGAGCTCGATGACTGCGCGGCGTACGCGCCGAAGAATTGGCGCTGACGTCTGACGTACGGGCTGCGCTGCGCGAAAAGCCGTGATGTCTGCGCGGCACAACTCCCACATTTGCGTGATGTCGAGCGCACTATCTCCGACGCGCTCGTCGAGGTTCCGCTCCATCCGTATCTGTTGTACTGGCGAGCCGAGGTTCGAATGCGAATGAGCGATGGGGAAGGGCGACATCTCGCGACCGAC
>CAZDGY010000359.1:0-6613 GCA_964504685.1 uncultured Kofleriaceae bacterium
CGCCGTCGAAGGGAATGCGGCGCGGCAACGTCGTCAACATCGACGCGACCGTCGCCTCGATCCAACAGGCGGTCGACGAAGCCGAGAACATGGCGGGCTGCGAGATCTCGACGGTGTACGCCGCGATCTCCGGCCCGCACGTGCGCGGTCTGAACTCGCACGGCATCGTCGCGGTGAAAGACAAAGAGGTCCGCGAAGCCGACATCGCGCGCGTGATCGAAGCGGCGAAGGCGGTCGCGATCCCGATGGACCGCGAGGTGCTCCACGTGTTGCCGCAGCAATACGTCGTCGACGACCAGGACGGCATTCGCGATCCGCTCGGCATGGCCGGCGTCCGGCTCGAAGCGAAGGTCCACATCGTGACCGCGCCGGTCGCGTCGGCGCAGAACGTCGTGAAGTGCGCGAACCGCTGCAACCTGCAGGTCGCCGACATCGTGCTCGAGTCGTACTCGAGCTCGCTCGCGGTGCTCGAAGACGACGAGAAAGAGCTCGGCGTCGCGCTCGTCGACATCGGCGGCGGCACCTGTGACCTGATGGTTTACTCCGACGGCGCGATCGTCCACACCGCGGTCCTGCCGCTCGGCGGCGGTCACGTCACGAACGACATCGCGACCGTGTTGCGCACGCCGCTCGATGCGGCCGAGAAGATCAAGCGCAAGTACGGTTGCGCGTGGCGCGGTCATATCGACGACAACGAGACGATGGAAGTCCCGTCGGTCGGCGGTCGCGGCCCGCGCGTGTTGCCGCGGCTCAAGCTCGTCGAAGTGATCGAGCCGCGGGTCGAAGAGATCTTCGAGCACGTCAAGAAGGAGCTGATGCGCTGCGGCTACTTCGACGGCCTCGCGGCGGGCATCGTCGTCACCGGCGGTGCGACCGCGATGGATGGCGTCACCGAGATCGCCGAGCAGATCGTTGGCTTGCCGACCCGGCGCGGCGCTCCGACCCGCATCGGTGGGCTGGTCGACGTCGTGCGCTCGCCCGCGTATGCGACCGGCGTCGGCCTCGTGATGTTCGGCGCGGATCGCGGCCACGAGGTCAAGCAGCCAGCGCGCGGTGCGAACGATGATCGCGGTGGCTTGTTCCGGCGCGCCTGGGGCCGACTCGCCGAGATCTTCTAGTCGCCGAGCAGAGCGCTCGTCACGCCGCGGCCAGATCGAGCGAGGTCGCGATCGCGGATGCGGTCTCGGCTGCATGAACGCGAAGCTCGGGCACCGCGGTCGCTTCCCAGTCGTCCGCGACCCGCCAGGGACCGACGACGTACGCACCATCCCCCAGCTCGCCGTTGCGACCGCACGATACGCCGAGCCCGAGCG
This sequence comes from uncultured Kofleriaceae bacterium, assembly GCA_964504685.1. Lineage (GTDB taxonomy): Bacteria > Myxococcota_A > Polyangia > Haliangiales > Haliangiaceae > JABFXX01. Next base: position 1,314 of record CAZDGY010000359.1, read on the forward strand.
GATCGGACGCGATCATGCCGCACGCGAGCAAGCTCTTGACGAGCGGAGACTCGATGCGGCGGACGTCGCGCTCCGGTCCGGTGCAGTTGATGACATAGCCGGCCGCGATCGCGCTGCGCTCGAGTTGAAGGCGCATCCCGGCGCGTACGCGAGCGACCGACACCACGCGATCCGCGATCGTCTCGAGCCAGCCTTCGGCGCGGCCGAGCTCGACCAGCGCGCGTACGCTCGGTGGCGCGCGATGGCGAAGCACGTCCCAGTGCGGTCGGACATGACGCGTGAACTTGGCGCGTTCCGCGATCGGCAAGCGCCGCCATAGCGCAGGCAGATGGGGGCGCAGAGCCGCGACAATGGCGGCCGGCGAGATATCGCGCTCGATCCGCGACCGCCACCACGCGATCAGCGTGCGTACGCTGGGTTGACGCAGGAGCTCGCGCGGCATCGTCGGGATCGTCGTCGGCTGCGCTCGATCGTGCGAGCTCGGCACGAGCCCGCGGCGAGAGATCGCGACGATCCGACCGCGATGGCCGCGGGCGCGCAACCCGACGATCACGTCGAGTGCGGTCAACCCGGTGCCGAGCAGTGCGATCGAGCTCGCATCCGCCGGCAGCTCGGCGATGGCGCGATAAGGATCTGGCCAATACTCCGAGGGTCGATCGGCGAACGCATCTGGGGTGCGAGGCGAAGGGTTGCCGAGCGCGAGGACGACTCGCCTGGCGCGCCGCACGGTCCCGTCATCGCAGTCGATCGCGAACCCGCGCTCGGCCCGCCGGATCGCTACCGCGCGCGCCGAGATGTGGTCGAGCGACTGCCCTGCAAGCTCGGCGATCGTCTCGCCGAGATAATCGCCGTAGATGTGGCGTGGCGCAAAGGTCACGGAGCTTCCGCGGCGCGCGAGATAGTCGACGAAATGATCCGGCCGATCGGCCAGCGCGCTCATCGCGCGCGCCGGCGTGTTGAGCAGGAGCTCGGGCCGAACGTTCGCGTATGCGACGCCGCGGCCGAGCGCGCCCGGTTCGATCACCGAGACAGCGACACCGCGCGCCGCGAGATGCGCCGCGGTCATCGCACCCGAGAACCCGCCGCCGATCACGATCGCGTCGCTCACGTTGCCTCGGCGAACGTCCGGCCGGGTCGGTAGCGCGGCGCGTAGAGGTGCAACGTGATCGCCGACTCGATCGCTTGCACGCGATGGATCGACGACGCGTCGAGCGGCTCGAGATCGCGTTCGACCAGCGCGCGCTCGCCGATCCGGCGAGCCGACTCGAGTCCCACCTGTTCGTATCGGCCTTCGAGCAGCGACCCGCGAACGACGATGCTCGTCGTCTCGCAGCCGGCGTGATCGTGGATCGCGGTGGTTTGGCCGGCCCGCCAACCGAGCAGCCACAGCTCGGCCGCGGCCGTGCGATCGACGAGCACCCGGGTGTAGCCCGCGCGATCGAAACGGGCCGCAGCGACCAGCTCGCGATCGCGGATCCGCGCCCATTCGGCGAGCCAGCGGCACGGGCTGACGGCGGTAGCGAGCTGCACGGCCGATTGCATCGCATCAGCTGTGCCAGCGTACAACTAGCTTAGATTACACAGTTACGACACCGCCTGCTCGACGAATATTGCATATTTGCTAGTATTTCTAGGTTTGATAGTTGGTAAGGCAGGAGGGCTCGCGCCCGTGTTCGAGCGGGTCGCGATGGTCGGCCCGAGCGATCTGCCGGTGCTGCTATTCGGTGAGACCGGCACCGGCAAAGAGGTCGTCGCCCGCGCGATCCACCAGAGCTCCAAGCGCGAACGCCACCCGTTCTGGCGTGTCAACTGCGGTGCGCTGTCGCCCGAGCTGATCGACTCGGAGCTGTTCGGTCACGAGCGCGGCGCGTTCACCGGCGCGATCGCGCAGCGCAAAGGCTGGTTCGAGCAAGCACATCGCGGCACGCTGTTTCTCGACGAGGTCGCCGAGCTGCCGGCCGGAGCTCAAGTCCGGCTGCTGCGCGTCGTGCAGGAGGGTGAGCTGATCCGAGTCGGCGGGACCGAGGCGGTGAAGGTCGACGTCAGGATCGTCGCCGCCACGCACCGCGACCTCGCCGGAATGGTCGAACGCCGCGAGTTCCGCGAAGATCTGTTTTATCGAATCTCTGCGTTCCCGATCGTGATTCCACCGCTGCGAGAACGCGGCGCCGATCTCGACCAGCTCGCCGACCATTTTGCGGTGCGAGCGGCGCACCGATTCGGGCTACGACCGCAATCGCTCCAGCGCACCGATCGCGGGCTGCTGCGGGCGTACAACTGGCCAGGGAACGTCCGCGAGCTAGCGAGCGTGATCGATCGCGCCGTATTGCTGGGCGACGGCAAGACCATCGACGTCGCGCGATCGCTCGGCTTGTCGCCGAGGCCCATCGCAGCCGCACCCGTAGAACCGGCCGAGCCGCCCGAGATCGACTCGCTCGATGCCGCGATACGCCGACACATCGAACGCGCGCTAGTCGCGACCCACGGACGGATCGACGGGCCGTTCGGCGCGGCGAAGCGGCTCGAGATCAACCCGCACACGCTGCGAGCCCGAATGAAGAAGCTCGGAATCGACTGGCGACGCCATCGTCCGCGCTGACAGCGATGCCGCGGTCGGAGCGAGCTACGGGAATCGCGCAGCGTCGAAGCCGCCGAAATCACTGCAGCCGACGTGGCGCACTGGTTGCGAAGGCCGAAGTGATGAAGCTCACCCTGCTGCTCGCTCCCCTGCTTGCCGCTTGCGCGTCTCGACCGCCGCCTAGCGCGCCGGTGCAATGCGGCACCGCGCTGTGCGGCACCGCGCAGTACTGCGCCGAGGTCTGCACGTGCTGCGGGTTCGATGCCGGCGAAGCGCCGTCCGGCTACGAGGAGTGCCGCGAGATCCCGGAGGCATGCAGCGGGATCTCCGACCCCGCCGAGCTCGCCGGTTGCCTCACGCACGAGACCGGCGGCGAGTCCGAGACCAACGAGCCGCTGCTCGTCGCGTTTCCCTGCGCGTGAGCCGACGTGAGCCCCGAGGCCGATCGGTCGATCGGCTGTCCGCGCGCAGCGAAGGACGGCCAAATCCTCAGGCCGAGGGGCCGCGCTCACGCGCGTCAAAAAGTTGCCCCAGTGGATCGACCACTTTCATATGGGTCTACCAGGGGGCCTACGAACCATGTCTCTCATTGAATTCGACGACGTCAGCCACGCAAAGATTCTTGTCATCGGTGTCGGCGGCGGCGGCGGCAACGCTGTCAACACCATGATCAGCGGCAACCTCGACGGCGTCGAGTTCGTAGTCGCGAACACCGACATGCAGGCGCTCGAGGCCAACATGGCGCCTCACAAGATCCAACTCGGCAACGCGCTGACCAAGGGTCTTGGCGCGGGTGCGAACCCCGACGTCGGGCGGCGCTCGGCTGAAGAGAGCATGCAGTCGATCGCTGACTTGATCAGCGGCGCCGACATGGTGTTCGTCACCGCCGGCATGGGTGGCGGCACCGGCACGGGCGCGGCGCCGGTCATCGCGCAGGTCGCTCGCGATTGCGGCGCGCTCACCGTCGGCGTCGTGACCAAGCCGTTCGGCTTCGAAGGCAAGAAGCGGTCGAAGCAAGCGGTCGAGGGCATCGAGCGCCTCGCCGGTGCGGTCGACACGCTGATCGTGATCCCGAACAACCGCCTGCTCGCGCTGGTCGGCCAGGGCACGTCGATGGTCGAAGCGTTCCGCAAGGCCGACTCGGTGCTGCTCAACGCGGTGCAAGGCATCAGCGACTTGATGACCGTCCCCGGTCTCATCAACGTCGACTTCGCCGACGTCCGCACGATCATGAGCGGTATGGGCCGCGCACTGATGGGCACCGGCATCGGCACGGGCAAGCGCCGCGCGACCGAAGCGGCCGAGACCGCGATCAGCTCGCCGCTGCTCGAGGACGTGTCGATCGAAGGCGCGACCGGCATCCTGATCAACATCACCGGCGGCCCGGACCTGACGCTGCACGAGGTCAACGAGGCGTCGTCGCTGATCCAGCAAGCGGCGCACGAAGACGCGAACATCATCTTCGGCTCGGTCATCGATCCGAACCTGTCCGACGAGATCCGCATCACCGTCATCGCGACCGGTTTCGACCGCGCGGCGAAGACGGCCGGCCTGCCAGAGACGCACACGCAAGCACAGGCGCATGCCGCGCCCGCGATGCCGGCGAAGCGGCTGAGCGCGCAGCAGATCACCCTGCCGTACGATGTCTCGACCCAGATCACCAAAGAGTATCCGCCGCCGTCGTTGCCGCGCATGCCCCGCCCGGCCGCGCAGGTGGTCGATGATCCCGAGATCGAGGTCGACTGGACCGCGGCCGATGCGGTCGATCAAGCGCTGTCGGAGCTCGATCCGGTTCCGTACGGCGAGCCGTCGCAGCGGATGGCGAGTGGCTCGGGCCCGTCGCCGGTCGATGGCGCGCCGCTCGTTCAGCCCGATCGCAAGCGCGCTCAATCGCGGCCGAGCATGAAAGCCGTGCTCGCCGGTGAGATCGATACCGAGAACGAGCTCGACGTCCCCACGTTTATCCGCCGCCACTCCGCGACGAATCCCTAACTCTAGATCGCTTAGCTTTGCGTCACCCGACGCAACCCTCCCTAGCGCGAAGGCCCCACCCGGGGCCTTTTCGTTATGCCGCGTGATACGAATCGCCCGTGCTCGAAGAGTCCGCCGCGCGCTGGCTGCTCGTATTGCACACCGCGATAGGGGTTGCCGCGGTAGGCGCGACGACGCACCTCGTGATCTGGCTGAGGCGTTACGTGCGCGGACAATCCGGCATGCGGCGCGCGGTGCGACGGTTCGCCTATCTCGCGCTCGTGTTGCAAGGCGCGGCGTTCCTCGTCGGCAACATCATGTACCCGACGTACAAGGTCGAGGTCCGCACCGCGTATCTAGAGAATCCGACCGCGGTCGGCGTGCAACAGACGACGAAGGACAGCGAGCTCGTGCGGATCGCGGCAAAGGCGCACGAGCCGCCGACGATCAATCCGACGACCGCGGACATGGTGCGCCGAGCTGCGTCGGCCGCGCGCTGGTTCGACATCAAGGAGCACTGGGTCGCGCTCGGCATCTTGGTGTCCGCCGCGCTCGCGCTGATCCTGACGCTGTGGGATCCGCAGCAAGACGGTGGTGAGGTGATCTCTCCGATCGCGGTGTCACTCGCGGTGCTCGCGTCGGGCACCACGTGGCTCGCCGCGATCGTCGGCGTGCTCACCGCGGCATGGCGCGCGGTCTAGGTCCCGACGAGGAATGTCCACTCGATGAAGATCGCGCGGTCGGTGCCGCC
>CAZDGY010000360.1:0-6605 GCA_964504685.1 uncultured Kofleriaceae bacterium
CGCGGGGAGCACGTAGTGATGGAACTTGGTCTGGACGAGCGCGAACACTGCGAAGCCGCAGATCGCCCACAACCCGACGACGAAGCGCACGCGACCTTCGCGCGTGTCGGTGCGAGCGGCGGTCAACCCGCGGGCGAGCGCGACCGGCAGCAGCGCCGCCCACAGCCACATGCCGTGGCCGATCTGCGAGGTGTAGTACTCGAACGTGCCGAGCGACTTGTCGGGGTCAGCCGCGGCGCGATTCAGGATGTGAGTGAACAGATATTCGTCGACGAACTGCGCGCCGTCCTTGAGATACATCGCGAAGTGCCACGGGAACGCGACGACGAGGAGCAGGATCAGGCCGCGCTTGAGCTCGAACGCGCCGTCGTACAGAGAGCGCCACTTGTTGAATAGCAAGACGTAGAAAAAGCCGACGCCGACGACGACGGTGAGCCCGGGCGGTCCCTTCGCGAGCACGCTGACCCCGAGGATCGCGTAGCACCACAGCATGTAGACCTGGCGCGTCGTCGTGATCGGCGCCAGCTGCAGCACGTGGTCGGCGATCGCATCGGTCTTGGCCCAGCCGTCGCCGTTCGCCCACGCGATCGGGAACGTCAAGCCGCGCACGACATAGCGATCGAGCGCGTCGCGCTCCCACGGCACGAGGTAGCCGTCGATGATCCGGCGCCAGCGCGTGGCGGTCGTATCGATCTCGGGTAGCTCGCGCTTGCGCACCGCCGCGATCACGCCGCCGATCGCGATGAACGGCAGCCGCACGATCAGCCAGCCGTCGCGCCACAGCGCGAACAACCCGCCGAACATCATCAGCGGCAGCACGACCGCAGGGTTCAGCGGATACATCAGCGCGAGCCGCGGCGACAGCGTGAAGTACACCGCGTAATAGACCGCCTGCAGCACGACGAACCCGCCGGCGACGAGGAACAACCCGTGGCGTGCGTCGAGCGAGAGCTGGCGATTGCCGGGGAGCCGTAGCCGCCACACCGGCGACAGCGGCTCGTCGCCGTCTTCCATCGCCATGATGAACATCGCGATCGCGCCGATCACGCACGCGGTCAGCGGCATGTCCGGTATGCCCTGCCGCGCGATCAGGCAGAAGAATGGCGTCGAGCCGACGACGAGCAGCGCGAGCCACGCGAGTCGCCGACTGATCAATCGCGCGAGCATCCACCACATCACCATCAACCCGAGCACCGCGCAGCAGATGAACGGCAGCCGGATCGCGATCATCGTCCGGGCGTCGTGCTCCATCTCGCCGGAATAGCCGCCGTCATCGGCGAGCCCGACCGCCTTCATCGACGCCGCCATCATCCAGAACGTCAGCACCGGCTTCGAGCGGAAGCCTTCGTTTTGCCAATCGGTGTGGACCCAGTCGTGGTCCTGCAGCATCCGCCGGCCGACCTCGCCGTAGTGGGTCTCCCACGGATCGACGAGCGAGTACTTCCAGATGCCGGGCACGAGCACCGCGAACGAGACGATCGCGACGAGCACGAGCTCGAAGCCGAGCGGGCGCCGGCGCGGCCGGACGAGCTCTGCGGCGGGCAGCTCTAGCACTGGCGCTGACGGTAGCGACGCCTCGCGAAACAGGCAACAGCGAACGCGCATCGGATCGGCGAGGGCGTGCTCGCGTCACAGCCTAGTAACCGTCGTACGATCTGCGGTGGTTGCCGAGTCCGACCCCGACCGCGAAGTTGCCGGCCGCGAACGGATCGACGCCGATGTACAGCGCGAGCGAGAGCTGGCGTGACAGCCAGATGTCAGCGCGGGCGCGCGCCTCGACGTAGGGCCGCGCGATCGACGCCGCGACCGAGCAGATGCCGGTATCGGGGCAGCCCGTCGTCGTCGTGGGGAGGTCGCCCTGGAGCGTTACCGACTCGTAGCCAACCGCGAGCTCGCCGCCGAGCTCGACGACCGAGCTGTGGGTCCGCAGCCCGACGATCGCCGCGGCATGGAACGCCCCCGCGCCGCGATCGCTTGGCCGCAGCGCATCCCCGCCGACGCTCGCGGTGACACTTGGCGCGGTCGCGGAGAACAGCTCCGCCATCTCGAGCCCGAGCACGAGCCGGCCAAACCGCGGCGTGGCGCGCAGCGCGAAGCCGGTCAGCAAGCCGCCGTAACCGTCCGACCGGATCCGCACCGGGGTCGTCCCGCCCGACCTCGCGGCCACGAGCGCATGCTCGTCGAGCTGCGGCACGCCGAGCCGGCGCAGTGGAACGTCGACCCCGGCGTTCGGGAACCAATTCGTAGCGCGATCGTCGCCCCACCGGCCGAAGCCGTAGTAGCCATGCCGCGGCGGTACACCTTCGGCGACTTCGACCCGCACCCACTGTTCGCGGCCGCCGGTGAGCGCGCCGATGTCGATCTCGAGATAGGCGGTGCCCGTCGCGCTCGCCGCATAGTGCATGCGCTCGGAGCCAGCGTTGCCGGCGTCGAGCCACAGCGCGGGGAGGTGCGGATCGCGGCCCGGGAGCGGTGTGCGCGCGCCGTACGAGTCGACCGACACTGCCCCCATCGCGGAGAAGTCGAGCGGGATCGCGTGATCGCAGGCGTTGCCGAATTCGAGCATGACGGTGAACCCCGACGGACTCGCCACCGCGTTCGCGCGGACGTCGGCGCAACCCTCGGTCGTCGCGTGGGTGAGCTCGCCGGTGTGATACGGAGCGGCGCAGGCAACGAGCCCGAGTGCGACGACTGCGATCCGCATCGCACCGACGGTGCGCGTGCCGGCGCGATCGCTGGATGAAGCCGGCGCTAAGAGTCGCGCCGTAACGACAGCTTAAGCGACCGCTTGACGCTACTCTTGCGCTCGTGGCGCGATTCCCACAGGTCTCGGCGGCCGGCGATGCAGTGCCGGCGTCGATCTTCGCGCGGCTGCGCGAGCATCTCGCGCGGTTCACCGGCGATGTCATCCCGCTCCAGATCGGCGACACGTATCTGGCGCCGCCCACAGCGCTCGAGCACATCGATTGGCGCGAGCTCGCACCGGCCGAGCTCTACGCATACGGCGCGCCTGGCGGCTGGGCGCCGCTCGTCGACGCGATCGTCGGCAAGGCGGCGCGCGATAACGGCATCGCGACGTCGCCGGCCGGTGTGCAAGTCACCGCCGGCACGACCCACGCATTGTCGTGCGCGGTGCAGGCGCTGTGCGATCCGGGCGACGAGCTCGTATTGCTCGGTCCGCATTGGCCGTTGATCCGGGGCATCGCGCTCGGCCGCGGCGTCGTGCCGGTCGAGGTCGCGGCGTGGGGCGACGAGCTCGAACCGGCGCTCGAACGCTCGATCACGCCACGCACGACCGCGATCTACTTCGCGACGCCGAATAACCCCGACGGCGTGATGCGCTCGCCCGCCGAGCTCGCTGCGATCGCGCGCGTCGCGCAACGCCACGGCTTGTGGATCCTCGCGGACGAAGTCTACGAGCTGTACGGCTACGATCTCGCGCACGCGTCGATCGCGCCGCTCGCGCCGGAGCGCACGATCAGCGTATACTCGTTCGCGAAGAGCTACGCGCAAGCCGGGCTGCGCGTCGGCTATGCGATCGGCCCGGAGTCGGCGCTCGCGACGATCCGCAAGCTCGCGAACCACAGCGTGTTCAACGTGCCGGTCGCGATGCAGCGCGCGGCATTCGGGGCGCTCACCAGCGGCGGCGCCTGGGCCGCGACCGCGCGCGAGACCTATCGCGCGGCGCGTGATCGAGCGCGCGCGCGGCTGGCTGCGCCTGCGGCGTTACCGCCGGGCGGCGCGTACCTGTGGGTCGATTTCTCGCGCTGGGGCGCCGACTGCATGGCGGTGCTCGAACGAATCGCGGCGGCCGGCGTGCTGCTCGCGCCCGGCTGGGCGTTCGGCGATTGGCCGGCGCACGCGCGGCTGTGCTTCACCGGTGTCGATCAAGCTCGGCTCGACATCGGCCTCGATCGGATCAACGCCGTGCTCGCGGCGTTGTCGTGATCGAGCGAGCGCAGTGCGAGGCCGCGTTTCGCACAGCGATCGTCGCGTGCGATCCGGCGCCTCGGGTGGCGGCGGCTGTCGGGCGGCTCCGCTTGCATCCGACGATCGCTCTCGCGGTCGGCAAGGCGGCGTACACGATGGCGCGCGGCGCTGGACCCGTGGCCGAAGCCTTGGCGGTCGCGCCGTTTCCGCCCGCCGAGCCGCTGCCATCGGGCTGGCGAACGCTTGTCTCGGCGCATCCGGTTCCCGACGAGCGTAGCCTCGCCGCCGGCGACGCGGTGATCGAGCTGATTCGATCGGCGCGGCGCGACGACGTCGTGCTCGCGCTCGTCTCGGGCGGCGCGTCGGCGCTGATCGAGCGGCCGGCCAAAGGCGTCACGCTCGACCAGCTGACGAGTGAGCTCGCGGTGCTCGTCGCGGCCGGTGCGCCGATCCAGATCCTCAACGCGACGCGCAGAGCGCTGTCGACGATCAAAGGCGGCAAGCTCGCAGAGCTGTGCGCTGCGCCGATCGTGACGCTCGCGGTCAGCGATGTCGTGGGCGATTCGATCGACGTCATCGGCTCGGCACCGACCGTCGCGCATCGGCCCGGCGATCACGCCGAGGTCATCGTGCCGATCCGCGCGTTCGCCGATGCGTTCGTCGCCGCGCTACCGGGCGCGACCTTGCGAGCGGACGCACTGGCGGGCGACGTCGCGACCGTCGCGCAAGGGCTCGCCGCGACCTCTGGCCTGTGTGTCGGGTGGGGCGAGCCGACGGTACGCGTGGGCCAGCGCCACGGCGAAGGCGGTCGAGCGCAACAGCTCGCGCTCGCCCTCGCGCGCCACCTGGCCGGCACGTCGCGCGCGGCATTCGTCGTCGGCAGCGATGGTAGCGATGGCCCGGCGCCGGCCCATCGCCCGACGCCGGCAGGCGCGTACGTCGACGGCGCGACGTGGGATGCGATCGCCAGCGCAGGCGTCGACCCCGTCGTCGCACTGGAGCAACTCGACGCCGGCAACGCGTTGGCGGCGGTCGGCGCGCTGGTCGTCACCGGCCCGACCGGGATCAACCACGCCGACGTCGTGGTGATCGGCTAGCGGGTACCAGTCGGGAAGATGCTATACGCAAGCCGTGGTCTGGACCACGCTCGCCGTTCTCGACTGGACCACGCAGAAGTTCGCCACGGCCGGCATCTCGTCGGCGCGGCTCGAAGCGCAGATCCTGCTCGCGCACGTGCTCGGCTGCTCGCGCGTCCAGCTGTATACGTCGTTCGATAAACCGCTCGGCGAGGCCGAGCTCGCCGGCTATCGCGAGCTGATCAAGAAACGCCTCGCCGGCGATCCGGTCGCATACCTGGTCGGCGAGCACGAGCTGTGGGGCTTGCCGTTCTGGATCGATCGCTCGGTGCTCGTGCCTCGGCCAGACACCGAGACGTTGATCGAAGTCGCACGCGCGACTCGGGCCGATCGCGCTGCTCCGTGCAGCGTGCTCGATCTCTGCACCGGCTCGGGCGTCGTCGCGATCAGCCTCGCTCGCGAGTTGCCGGCGGCACGCGTGATCGCGACCGAGGTCTCGCCCGATGCCGCGGCAATCGCACGTCGCAATGCGGAACGCAACGGTGTGTCCGACCGCGTCGACGTTCGCGTCGGCGACCTATTCGCACCGGTCGCCGGCGAGCGTTTCGATCTGATCGTCGCGAACCCGCCATACATCGCATCGGCTGTGATCGACACGCTCGACACCGAGGTCCGCCGCGAGCCGCGAATCGCGCTCGACGGTGGCGCGGACGGACTGGTGTTCTACGACCGGATCGCGAACGCCGCGCGCGACCATCTCACGCCCGGTGGCGCGATCGCACTCGAGCACGGGTTCGATCAGGCCGATGCGGTGCGAACCCGGCTCGAAGCGGCAGGCGTCGCGCGCGTCACACTCGTGAACGATCTTGGAAAACAACCGCGCGTGACGTGGGGTGTCGTGCCGTGACGATCGTAGAGTCCTAGCCAGTGCGTCGGTACTGGGTCGGCTGTGTAGCGCTCGTCACGTGGAGCCTGTCCGCGCGCGCGGACGTGCCGCCGGTGCCGCCGGAGCCGCCGCCGCCGCTTGTCGCGCCGCCGGAGCCACCGCCGCTCGTCGTGTCGCCGGAGCCGCCGCCGCCACCGCCGCCACCGCCGCTCGTCGTCACGCCGGAGCGCGCGGCCGCCGAAGCCGCGTGCATCGGCCACGACCCGACATGCAACTGGGTCCAGACCTATGGCGCGCTCGAGAAGCAGTCGCTCAAGCGGGCGCTGATCGCTCGCGGCTTAGAGCCCGACCCCGAGCCTTGGGGCAAGAAGATCGATCGGATCGAGGTCTATAACGAGAAGGTGTTCGCCGAGGGCTGCGACGGGGTGTGGTGGACGTTCGGCTGCGACGTGCTGAAGTGGACGGTCAACCACATCCACTACACGACGCGCGAGTTCGCGATCCGCGACGAGCTGACGCTCGATGTCGGCGAAGTGTGGGACCAAGCCCGGGTCGAAGAGAGCGGCCGCCGGTTGCGCGATCCGCTGTACTCGAGCGTGATCGCGCTGATCCCGGTGAAGTCGACGACGCCGGGCAACGTCACGCTGCTCGTCGTCACTCGCGACGTGTTCAGCTTGCGGCTCAACACGCAGTACACCGCGCAGCAGGTACTC
>CAZDGY010000361.1:0-6605 GCA_964504685.1 uncultured Kofleriaceae bacterium
GATCGGGACGATGCGCGCGCGTGCGCCGAACACCAGCTCTTGGATGCGCGCCGCGAAGCCTCGAGCGTCGTTCGCCGCGGCCCCGACGTACGCGATCGTCGGCCGTGCGATGCCGAGCGCAGCGATGCATTCGCGGTGAAAGCGAACGGATCGCCGTGACGTCCGTGGACCGGCTCCAGCGATCAAGTACGCGAGCGACACTGCGCGCGAGCGTAGCATTCGCGAACGATCCCGCGCGCAGCCTCGCCGAGCTCGATCGCGGTCTGCGCGACGTTCCCGCCTACGCCGCATGGCGCGCGCTCGATCGCGGAAGTGCGGTCGCGATCGACGAACGCTACGCCGCGCTGCCGGCGACGACCAAAGAGCTCACGCTCGCGCATGCGCCGCGCGGGTTTGTTCCGACGTCGGCCGATCTCGATGCCGCGCTCGCGGCTGGTGATGCCGAGCTCGTGCGGACCAGCGGCACGACCGGACCGCCAGTCACGCTGGTCTGGAGCCAGGCGTGGTGGGACGAATCGGAGCGGCTGAGCGCCGAGCTCAACGCCAATATCGCCGCGGTCGGGGGCGACGATCGCGAGGCGGTGCTGGCATCGGCTCGCTGCGTCGGCCCGGGCCCGAGCGATCGGCCGCGATCGATGGTCGACCGCACCCTCGGTCGACTGCTGTTTCCCAACGAGCACGCCGATGTCGCGCAGTGGACCGACGACGACGTGCGCCGGATCGCCGCCGAGCTCGTCGACTATGGGCCCGCGCTGCTCGAGGCCGAGCCGGCCTATCTCGCTGCCTGGTGCGCGAGCGCCGAGCGGCTCGCGCTCCGCATGCCGCAGCCACGCGTCGTTACCCTCAGCTACACGAACCCGTCGCGCCTCGAGCGCGCGAGGATCGGCAGGACCCTCGGTGTTCCGCTCGCGAGCGCGTACGGCTCGACCGAGACTGGCACCGTGCTCGTCGAGTGCGAGCGCGGCCGGATGCACCACAACGCGGCGTCGTGCCGGATCGATTTCGTGCCGCTGCGCGATTCGCCCGCGATCGGGAAGCTGCTGGTGACGCCGTTCGGCCATCCGTTCGCCTGTTACTTGCGGTTCGACGTCGGCGACCTCGCGCGCCTCGCGACCGAACCGTGCCCGTGTGGACGGCCCGGCGGCGCACTCGAGCGGATCGAAGGTCGCGTTCAGGAAGCCACGATCACGAGCGACGGTCGGATCATCACCGTCGCCGAGCTCGACGATGTTATCGCGACCGTACCGACGAGCGACCGGATCATCTCGTACCAGCTCGAGCAGCGTGCCGACGGCGTCCACCTGCGCGCGTGCGCGGCGGCCGAGCTCGATGTCGCGCAGCTCGGCGTTGCTCTCCGCACGCTCTACCGGCGATTGCCGGTCACGGTCGAGAGGGTTGCCGCGCTCGACCCGGAGCCGTCCGGCAAGTACGCGCGCGTGCACCAGCGTCTCGCGCTCGACCGCTCGACCTGGTTTGAGTGACGTCGCGATCGCCGCCTACTTCATGGTCGGTTGGTAGACGAACGTCGCCGGCTTCGCTGCCGAGCTCACCCCGTCGGGTTGGACCAGCGCGATCGATGCGGCATAGCGATGGCCCTTCTTGAGATCGAAGGCGCCATCACACATGCCATGACCGATCACGAGATGATCGACATCGACCCGGATGAAGCCAGACACGCTTTGCTTGTCGGTGAGATCTTCGAGCGCGACGAACGCGCGCGGCGCGGCCGTCGTGCCGACCTCGATCTGCACCGATTTTTCCGGGCCGCAGCCGAGCTCGACCTCGGTCTGCTGGCCGACATCGGGATCGTGTGACCACGGGAACGGCCCCGACGTGGGCGCGACGACCTCGAGTGCCTGACGAGATGTCTGGAATGGGTCCTTGATGACAGTCACGAACGCACCGACGGCAAGCGGGCGATCCGGCCTGAACACGTACTGCGCGGACATCCGGCCCGGGCGATGCGTCGTAGATAGGGTCACCGAGATCCGGGTGCCGGACGCGTCTTCGAGTGTGACCGAGGGCGGATTCTTCGCCGCACAATTGGTCTCGACCACGAGCTCTGGGGTGCCGCCGGCCACTTTCGTTGTGAGCAACGTTTCGTCGCAACCGCAATCGGCGCTGTGACGGCACGCAGGTTGCTAGATTCGATGGTCATGATCCGCAAGCTGAAGTCAGGCAAGTTCCGTCTGTACTCGCGCAAGACCGACGCGAAGACCGGAAAGCGCAAGAACCTAGGAACGTTCACGTCGCGCCCCGCCGCCGAGAAGCACGAGCGTGAGGTGCAATACTTCAAACGCCGTGGTTAGCGCGGTTTTTCGCGCACGACATCGCGAGCCCGCTTGTCGGTGCGCAGGCCCTTGAAGCTCGGATGTCGGAGGCGACCGTCCGCGGTCCATTCGGTGAACGCGACTTCGGCGACGAGCGTCGGCTCGACCCAGTGCACGCCAGCGCCAGTCCATGCGCGCTTCGACGGCGGCTCGAATGGCGAGTGGGTCGCGGTCACGCGATCGATCGCGCTGCGGACTGCGGCGAGCGACGCGGTCGTGAAGCCCGTGCCGACCTTGCCCGCATATCTGAGGTGGTCTCCGTCGTAATAGCCGACGAGTAACGCACCGATGTGCGCGCGCTTGCCGTCGGGCTCGGTCCACCCGCCGATGACCAGCTCTTGACGGAGGATGCACTTCGTCTTGAGCCAGGACGATCCGCGCCCCGACGTGTAAGGCTGATCCGGTCTCTTCGACACGATGCCCTCGAGCCCCGCCGTGCACGCTGCGCGAAAGAACTCGCCGCCGCGACCGATGACGTGCTCGGAGAACACGATCGTCGGGTCGCCTGGTGGCGCGCCCTCGACGAGCTCGCGCAGCCGAGCCTTGCGATCGACGAGGGGCAGCGACGTCAGCACGCCCGCATCGGACTCCAGCAGATCGAACACGAAGTACGTCAGGCGCGCGGTGTTCGCTCCGCTCGCCGCGCCCTGGAGCGCCTGAAAGCTCGTGCGGCCATCGGCGGTGACCGCTGCGACCTCGCCGTCGAGCACGAGTCGCTTCGCAGGCAAGCGCAGGACCGCGGCGGCCACCGACGGAAACGATGCGGTCCAGTCGTTCAGCCGGCGCGTGAACAAGTGCACGTGGTGTCCGCTCCGCTCGGCGAGGATCCGATAGCCATCGAACTTCTGTTCGTGAAACCAATCGGCGCCCTCTGGAGCGGTGGCGACCAACGTCGCGAGTTGCGGTTCACGGATCGGCAGGGTCATGCCGCATGCTTTGCGCGACGTCCCGGTCGCCGAGATGGTTTTGCATGACCGGTCGGGCGAGCGCGCGCCGTCGTGTGCGCGGCGTCGGGGGCCTTGCGCCGGGTGAGCGACGCGCGCAGTGCGGCCATCAGATCCGCGACCTGCGCCGGCGCGGCAGCCGGCTGTTCCGTCACGATCGGCTTGCCGGTCTTCGCCTTGTCGGCGAGCAGCGCACGGACGCGGGTCTTGACCTCGTCTTTGTACTTCGACGGCTCGAACGTCCTATGGCGCAGCTGCTCGACCAGCGTCTTCGCGAGCGCGAGCTCGGACGCGGTCGGCTTGGGTAGATCGCCGAGCTCGACCTCGGACCATGGCTTGATCTCGTCCGCGTAGCGCAGCTGATGCATCACGATCCCGCGATCGAGCGGTCGGAGTGCAACGATATACGACTTGCCTCGCGCCGCGTATGCCGCGATCGCCACCAGCTCGCTCGCCTCGAGCGCGTCGCGCAGCAAGCGATACGCGCGGCTGGCGGCGTTGCCCGGACCGAGGTAGTAGCTGCGATCGACAAAGATCGGATCGACCGCTGCGGCTGGTACGAACTCGCGGATCTCGATCTCGTCGTTCGCGACCGCGTCGAGCGCCTTGAGCTCCTTCGGATCGAGCTCGAGCGTGTGGCCCTTGTCGACCTCGTAGCCTTTCGCGATCTGATCGCGCGTCACGACCCCGTGCTCGGGACACACGAGCTGCTCGTGCACGCGTTTGCCGCAACCCGCGTGGACCATGTGGAAGTGAATCTCGTGCGCGGGCGCGGTGGTCGCGAACACGCGAACCGGGATCGCGACGAGGCCGAACGAGATGGTCGCCGTATCGATCGAACGGGATGGCATGCGCGGATAACAAGCATGCAGCGTGCCGCCGGTCGCCGTGCGCCTGCGCGCGGTCACTGCGTATTCGCGCTACCGGCCGTGCAGGTCGTCGGGTTGTCGTCGAGCGCGGGGCTGAGCTGCGTGTTGTCGACTGCCGCCGAGCCGCTGCGCGTATTGAAGCGGATGCGCCCGACCGCGCCGCCGCCGCCCGCGGCGTAGTCGCCGACGCCCATATACGGGCCGTCCAAGCCGGCCCCGGCCGCGAGGTTCGCCGCGCCGCCCGCGCCACCATTCGCCGCGCAGCCACCGCCGCCCGTGGCGGGCGTGCGACTCAGCGCCCCGTTGGCGCCGCGCGCCGTAGACGTCGTGCACGGCGGGTTGTCGTAGTAGTTACCGCCGCCGCCGCCCCCGTTCACCGCGAGCCAGCCGTTGACCGTGATGTCGTGCGCCTCGAGCAGGATCGATCCGCCCGCGCCGCCGCCGCCGCCGGTGTCGGTGACCGCTGTTCCGCTCGTGCCGCCGCAACCACCTGCGTTGATCGATGCTGGAGCGGTGATCGTTAGCGTCTGGTTCGCGACGAGTTGGATCGCGCCGCCGCCGCCGCCGCCGAACGGATTGCCGCCATTCCCGCCGCCGCCGCCACCACCACCCGCCAGAATCGCGATGGTCGGGTCGCCGAACGCAGGGCCTCCGGGCACCGCCAGCTCGCCGCCGGCGTCGCCGCCGGAACCGCCGACCGCGCCATAGCCGCCGCCGGAAGCGCCGAGGGTGTCATCGGTGCCGGCTCCGCCCCCGCCGCTTCCCGCCGCAGACGTGTGGCCGATACCGCCGGGCGATCCGCCAGGGCCGCCGGTTGCACCGACGCAGTTGCCGATCCCGTCGATCGCTGCGGTCACGGTGATCGACCCAGTCGACACCAGCGCGACCGGGCCGGTGCCGGTGAAGCTGAGGTTGCCCTGGATCACGAGATCGCCGAAGCGAAACACGCCGACGCCGTTGCGCAGCTCGAAATCGATCCCGCCGATGACGCCGGTGCCCGCGGCTCGGTTCGTCGCGCCGTTCGCGATCGCCCCAGTGGATTGATCGATCGTCGCGTTGTTCAGCGTCGCCGAGCCGACGTCCGAGCCGACAGTATCGGTTGGCGTCACCGAGCCGCCCGATGGCGAGAGTAGGGCGCAATGCGCGGCTCCGTCGTCGCTGCGGCAGCCCCAGCTACACGTCGTGTCGACCGCGGAGCCACCCGCGGTGGCGCAGACGCGCAGCACGTCGGCGCTGGCACACTCGGCCGACGTGGTCACGCACGGACCGGCGTCGGGCAACGGCGGGGCGACGTCGGGCCGTGCGCCGTCGATCGGAGTCTCATTCCGAGTGAACTGGCAGGCAGCCATCGCTGCAGCGGCGATCACCGCGCGGCTGCACCAGCTCCTCATCCTTCGAGCATACAGGGAGCGGCGGGGTTGTGCGCAGTAGTCGAACGACCCACGTCAGACTAGGGAGCTCAGCGCAGCGCGCGCAGGTCCGGGCCGAGCTCCGGCGCGTAGATCAGACGCAGCGTCGATACCGGCCGGCCGAGCGGCAGGTCTTCGAACAACCGGCCGAGCGTGACTGCGCCGTGGCGCGGATGGCCGATGACGTGGAGCTCCTCGTCGTTCGCCGCGCGATAGCCAACCTGACTCGCGGTGTCGAGCTCGACGTAACTCGCCGCGGCATCGCCGAACTTGCGCTGCGCGATCGCGAGCGCGCGCGGCCATAACGCATCGGCGACCGCGCGATCGTCGCCGAGCTCGAGCGTCTTGAACAGTCGGCGACTGACGAGCCGCGCCGCGAGGTCGCGCAGCACCGAGTCAGTCGCGCCCGGCCCGTCGACGCCGGCCCAGCGATCGAGCGCGGTCGTGACCGAGATGTCGTGCAGCCCGAGATAATCGGTGACGCCGACCGGCTCGCCGCGCGCCATCGCGCCAGCGATCGGCAGGCCTTCGGGCTCGGCGCCGGTGCGGGTCAGCTGCGCGAAGCGGGCGAGCGTCTTGATGAACATGTGCTCGGCCGCGCGCACGGTCTTGTGGTGATAGACCTGCGCGTACATGTACGAACGCGCGAACAAGTACTGCTCGACCGCGTACATGCCGCGGCGATAGTCGACGACGAGGTCGGACGGATCGGCCGAGCCGGGATGAACGTCGGCGATCTGCAGCGCGTGGATGATCCAGTCGAGATCGTAGGTCGCGTAGCCCGCGCCGGAGTAATGGCCATCGCGCAGCAAGTAGTCAAGGCGATCGGCATCGAGCTGCGACGACACCAGCTTGCGCGCGAATTGCGGATGGTATTGCTTGCCGAAGAATTTGCTCAGCGTCGTCGGTAAACCGGGCTCGAGCTGGTCGAGTGCGCCGGCGAGCTCGCGATCTTCGGTCGCGATCCGGCCGCCCCAGTGCTCGTGGTCGTGGCCGCCGAACACGTGCTCCCATGCGTGCGAGAACGGGCCGTGACCGACATCGTGGAGCAGC
>CAZDGY010000362.1:0-6137 GCA_964504685.1 uncultured Kofleriaceae bacterium
ATCAACTGCGCCGCGATGCCGGCGCCGCTGCTCGAAAGCGAATTGTTCGGCCACGTCCGCGGCGCGTTTACCGACGCCAAGCAGTCACGGCCAGGTCTGTTCGTCCAGGCGGGTGCGGGCACGATCTTCCTCGACGAGATCGGCGAAATGCCACCCGAGATGCAGGTCAAGCTGCTCCGCGTGCTGCAGGAGCGAACGGTCCGCGCTGTAGGCGGCGATCACGAGACGCCGATCCGAGCGCGCGTCGTTACCGCGACCAATCGGAACCTGGAGCACGAGGTTGCTGAGAAGCGATTCCGCGAGGACCTCTACTACCGCGTCAACGTCGTGCCGATCGCTGTGCCACCGCTTCGCGATCGCGGCGGCGACATCTTGCTGCTCGCACAACTCTTCCTTAAAGACATCGCGAGCCACACTGGCAAGCCGGTCGAGGGCATCTCCCCGCCCGCGGCGCGCAAGCTCGTCGAGTACGATTGGCCGGGCAACGTCCGCGAGCTCGAGAACTGTATGGAGCGCGCGGTCGCCCTGTGTCGGTTCAGCGAGATCACAGTCGATGACTTGCCGACCACGGTGAGCTCGCACGGCCCACTCGTCACCGAGATGCCGATGCTGTTGCCGACCGAGCTGATCACGATCGAAGAGCTATCGCGCCAATACATTCGCCAGGTGCTCGCTGCGCTCGGCGGAAACAAGACCCGGGCTGCTCGCACGCTCGGCATCGATCGCCGTTCGCTCTACCGCCGTCTCGAGCCAACCGCCGCCGTCGGCGCGCCCGAGACAAACGGTGCGAACGACGCGCTCGAGGCTGACGGCGCATAGCTGATCGCGAGCATCGACGATTCAGTGATAGTGCACGATCGCTCCGACGACGCCGACCGCCCAGACGTCGTCGGCGCCACTGCCCCAGACTCCATGGAGCACGTTTGTCGTCGGGTTCGTCGCCGTGGACCAAGCCGAACCGTCCCAGTGCTCGATCGCCCCGTTGCCGCTGGCGACGCTGTAGCCGACCGACCAGACATCGTTCGGTCCGCTCCCCCACACACCGATCAGCAAGTCTGCCGCAGAAGATTCGGCGACCGTCGACCAGGCGGAGCTGTCGCGATGTGCGATCGATCCGCCGACCGCCCAGACGTTCGCTGGACCGGTCCCCCACATGCCTTCCAGGGTGTAGGTGTCGGAGCTGGGCAGCGTCGACCACGCCGAGCCGTCCCAGTGCGCGATCACTCCGCTGGTGGTGTCGGTGTAGCCGGCGGCCCAGACGTCGTCGGGACCACTCCCCCATACTCCTTCGAGGACGTTCGTGGTCGGGCTGTGCACGTTAGACCAGGCGACGCCGTTCCAGTGCACGATCGCTCCGTTCTGGCCGACCGACCAGACGTCGTCGCGCCCGCTCCCCCACACCGATTCGAGAATCTCCGTGGTCGGACTCGGCACGTTGGTCCAGGCAGAGCCGTCCCAGTGCTCGATCGTTCCATCGAAGCTGTCGTCGAAGGTGACCGCCCAGACGTCATCGGGACCGCTGCCCCAGACGCCAGAGAACAAGCCCGAAGTCGGGCAGGGCACGTTCGACCACGAGGAACCATCCCAATGGACGATCGTTCCATTCGATAACCCGCCGCCCACGGCCCAAACGTCGTCGCGGCCGCTTCCCCAGATGCCAAACAGACCGTCGGTGGTCGGACTGACCACCGAGGTCCAAGCTCTCGTCGGCGCATCGCCCGAATCGGTCACCGCGTTCGAATCCGACGCAGAAGTAGTGGCGTCTTTGCCGGCGTCCTGACTCGAGGTCACCGGTTCGTTGCCGCCACATGCCTGGGCGACGAGCATTCCAACGATCCATGCCGCCGGAGTCTGACGATGCGAAAGCTTCATGACGGCGGGACTCCACCACTCGCGGTCGGCTCCGCCCATGACCCGCTCGGGCCAATCTGTTGACCGAACTGTGCTAGGTGGCGCCCGGTGGGGGCGTGGGTCTCCGCGCCACGGTTGACAGAGTGAACACCGTCCCCAGTCAAGATGCCGTGATCGTTGCGGTCGCGATCGGCGTGCGGTTGACAGAGTGAACACCGTCCCCGACGGAGCGGGTGGCCAAGGTCTCGCGAGGCGCGATCCTCACCGAGTTCGTGTTCGCTTCGTTCGCGCTTCGTGCCCGCGCGGCGACCGCGGATCGGTTCACGCTGCGGGCCGCGCGTTTCGCCCACGCGAAGCCGCTCGCGCCGGACGAGACGTACCGCGATGTGTTCCGTGCCCCCGTGATCTTCGGCGCGGACTTCGACGAGATCGAGCTCGACGCGGCGCAGCTCGACTTGCGCCTGGCGACCGCGGATCCGATCACCTCCGCCGCGCTCGAAGCAAAGGTCGCGGTGTTGGCCGCGACACCGATCGGTCGCAGCGCGTTCATCGATCGCGTGCGGCGAGCTGCGAGCGACGTGCTCGCCGAGCGTCCCTCGCTGTCGACCATCGGCACGGCGCTCGGGCTCAGCGCGCGTACGCTGCGGAGGCAGCTCAAGCAGGAGCGCACGTCTCTACGCGCCGTGATCGACGAGCTCAGACGCGAACGGGCCGACGAGCTGCTCGCGGCGAACACGACGGTTAAGGAGATCGCATTCGTGTTCGGGTTCTCCGAGCCGAGCGCGTTTAGCCGCGCGTACAAGCGGTGGACCGGTCGCGCGCCCAAGCTCGGCTGATGTGGCGAGCCTACGGCGCGGCGACGTGGCAGCGCGGGTGATCGCGGCGGGCGAGCGCCAGCTCGGTGAGAGCGTCGGCGATCTCGGTGTCGGACGCCGCGAGTGGCGCGACCGGCGCGATCAGATCGCGTGCCTCGGTCAGGATCGTGCACTCGTCGGCCGTTCGAGCTGCAGCCGGCATGTCGAGCTCGATCAGAATCGCTTGTACGAGCTCGAGACGAGCATGCGGTGTATCCGTCACCGACAGCGCCTTGCGACGGAGGTCGAGTACGCGGAGCAGCGCTGGCATCGCGATGTCGGGATGATGACGATCGAGCTCGACGTCCGCCTGGTGCACGAGCAAGGTCGCGAGCACGTGTTCTGCAGCTGGGTCGCCCGGATGGGC
The DNA here is from genome assembly GCA_964504685.1 of uncultured Kofleriaceae bacterium. Classification (GTDB taxonomy): domain Bacteria; phylum Myxococcota_A; class Polyangia; order Haliangiales; family Haliangiaceae; genus JABFXX01. The sequence goes on from CAZDGY010000362.1 coordinate 3,073, forward strand.
CTTGGCCAGCGCTTCGGCTGCGACGAGGCCTTGCCGCAACGTGAGCGCTGCGTCGTCGTCGTGGTGTTCGGCGTGTTGGATGTCCGCGACGCTAAGCTCGTCGCTCGCGAGGTCGGTCTGCGTTTCGCGGCTCGCGGGCTGGAGGTTCGCGAGCTCGCGCGAAATATCGCGCGCTTGTTGCTCGACGACGAGCGCGGCGTCGAGATGGTTTCGTGCGAGCTCGAGCTCGGCGAGGCCACTGAGGACCGCGCCGAGAGATCGTTTACGCCCCACATTCGACGTATCGAGTCCGCATAACGCAGTCGCCTCGCTGCGCGCCGCTTCGAACTGCGCGACCGCCGCATCGAGGTCGCCGCGGTGGCGCTCGACGAGCGCGAGGTTCGTGCGCGCACCGACTCGTTGCGCCATCAGGTTGCTGTCGCCGGGGTGCGCCGCCACCGAAGCGTCGATCGCGGCGAGGTTGCGCGTCGCGATCGTGCGCGCGAACCCGAGATCGTTGGTCTCGACCGCGACGATCACCAAGTTGTTGAGCACCATCGCTCGCATCGGGCCGATCGCCTGGTCGCCTGACAGCGTAGGGTGGCTCGCCTCGAGCTCGTCTAGCTGCGTGCTCGCCTGCTCGAGCAGCGCGCGGGCGGTCTTGTCGTCTCCCTGCGCGTGCGCGATCTGGCCTTGCTCGCCCATCGCATTCGCGACGCGGAACTGCCATGGCCCGCGGTTGCTCGCGGTCTTCGCGCGGGCCTCCGCGATCGCGAGACACTCACCCGCGAGCGTCGACGCCTTGTTTTCGCCGGTCGACATCGCGAACCCTGCGCGGCGCATCAGCGCGGCACACAACGCGCCGTCAGCGTCCTCGCTCGGCACCGTCGCGGCGGCCCGCGAAAGCTCCAGCACCTGATCGTAGTAGTGGCGCGCCTGGTCGAGATCGCCGTGGGCTGCAGCGGCATCGCCGAGTAGCTCGAGTGCCTGCTCGTGACGACGCTGTGCGCGTTCCGCGAAGACGCCGGAGCGAACGGGTGCGTGCGCGAAGTAGTCCTCGATCGCCTGCGCCGTTCCGACCAATGCGTCGAGTCGACCGACCGCAGCCAAGCGATGGTTTAGCTCGCCGAGCATGAAGCTCACTAGATCCTCGGCGGCGAGGCGTTCGCGTTCACCCAGCCCGCGCTCGGCCTGCGCTACCTCGCGTTGCGCGACGACGCGTTGAAACGCGAGCACCAGGATCGCGGCAATGCCGACCAGCGACAAGGCGGCGACTGCGACCGCACCGCGATGCCGCTTGAGCCAGCGCATCAACAGCTCGCGCAACGTATACGCGTGAACCGCTACGAGCTTGCCGGTGAGAAATCGCCGCAGGTCGTCGGCGAGCTCGGCTGCCGACGCGTAGCGCAGCTCCGGGGTGGGCTGCATCGCGCGGACGACGATCGCTTCGAGCTCGACGGGAACGCCGGCTTGCCGCTGACTCGGTGCCGACGGTTCTTCGGTCAACGTCCGACGGGGCACGTCCGCGACGAGGACCTGATAGAGGATGCAGCCGAGGCCGTAGACATCGCCGCGCTCGTCGCTCGCCCCGCCGCGAAGGCGTTCGGGCGGCATGTATGCGATCGTGCCGACGACGTCTCCAGTCGCGGTCAGCGCGCTTGCGATGTCGGCTTCGCCCGCGATCGGCTCCGATTGGTCAGCCCGATCGTCGTCGTGGCCATGGAGGTCCTTCGCCAGGCCCCAATCGAGCACCACGGTCTCGCCGAACTTGCCGACCAATACGTTCTGCGGCTTGAGATCGCGGTGCACGACGCCTTCGCTGTGCGCGTAAGCCACCGCTTCGGCGACTGCGAGCACGGCCGGGACGAGCGCGAGCCGTTCGGCCATCGTCCCGGCGCTCGCGATTGCCCGGTCGAGCGTCTGACCGGCGACGAACCGCATCGCGTAGAACGGCGTGCCGTCTTCGAGGACCGCGGCGTCGTAGATCGGGACGATCGACGGATGCTGGAGCCGCGCGGTCAACATCACTTCGCGTGCGAACCGGCGGGCGAGACCGGCGCCCTTCGACTCGAGGCGCATCAACTTGACCGCCACCTTGCGATCGAGCGCGCGGTCGTGCGCGAGGTGCACCGTACCCATGCCGCCGCGTGCGATCTCTTCACCGATCTCGTAGCGCGCGGCCGATTCGATCGCTGGCCGCGGTGCGGCGCCGCCGCGCGGATGGCCCGACAACGACTGCCTGACGATCTCCGCGACGAGCACGAGGCAGTCGCTGCAGTGATCTAGATGAGCCTCGCTGCGTTCTCGCGCTTCGGGCGCGAGGTCGCCGACCACGAACGCGAGGACCGCCTGCTCGTCGAGGCATTGCTCCCGCACGTCAGCCACGTGTTACATCCTAGCCCGAGCGTCGTGCGTGAAATCGAATTCAGCGAGCGCATCGCAGTCCTGCACGCCGCGGCAGCACGAGCGCTACCAGGCGTCACCGTTTCGCTCGCTGAGCTCGCGGCGGCCGTACGGCGGGCATTTCCCGACGCCGTTCTCGACGAGACCGCGGCGTCCGCGCTGTACCTCGCGACCGCGATCGCTGCTCGCGACCCCGCCGCGCTTGCCGTGTTGAGCGCGATTACATCGCCGCGCTGCCGGCATCGCTCGGTCGGTTGCGCCTCGATCCCGCCGAGCTCGCGGAGACGCAGCAAATCGTGCGCGAGAAGCTGCTGGTCGCGACCGAGGGTGGGGAGCCGCGGATCGTCGAGCTCGCGGGCCGTGGAGATCTCGTCGGCCTCGTGCGTGTAGTCGCGATGCGTACGGCGCTCAACTTGCGGCGCAGCGCCGGTCGGCGCGCGGAAGCGGCCGGCGACGAGCTGATCGACCGACTCGCCGACGAGATCGACGTCGCTCGCGCCATCGTCGAGCGCGAAGCTCGAGGCTTGCTCAAACGCGCGATCGAGACAGCGGTGGAACGGCTCGATCCGAGCCAGCGCAACCTCTTGCGGCTCCACCTGGTGCAGCGCCTCGGGATCGACGAGATCGCTCGCCTGAATCAGGTCCATCGAGCAACTGCCGCGCGCTGGCTCGGTCGGCTGCGC
>CAZDGY010000362.1:6147-6601 GCA_964504685.1 uncultured Kofleriaceae bacterium
GCGCGATCAACTTCGCCACGAGACGCGGGCCGTGTTGACCGAGCAGTTCCCGTCGGTTGGCGTCGAGAGTCTGCTTCAGCTTGTCGATAGCCGGCTCGAGATCAGCTTCGCCCGTCTACTCGAGTCGCAAAAAAACTAGAGATCGGCGCGACATCAGCGCGTGGCCGGTGATTACCGGGCATGAAGAACATGCCGCACATCATCATCGGTTCCGCCATCGTCTCGTTGATCGCGTTGCTCGCGCTGCCCTGGGTCGGAAGCGGCGACGACACGATCACGCTACTCGATATCATCCGCACCAAGGGCCATGGCTATCAGGTCGGCTACGCGATCCTGGCACCGCTCGCCGTCGCGCTCGTTGTCGGAGCGCTCTCGCTCAAAGGTTCGAAGCGCTGGTTAACCGCGATCGCGGCCGTGCTGTTGATCGTGCCGGCGTTTCTCTCGGTCGTCGCGC
>CAZDGY010000363.1:0-6598 GCA_964504685.1 uncultured Kofleriaceae bacterium
ACGTCGGGGTCAAACGCATCGTGGAAGCCCTGGCCACCCTGGATGGGCTCGTCGCGCACGTGAATCCGGCCGACGATCCTGACTTCGAGCTCGCCGTGCAGTTTCGCGCCGGTGACCGCAAGGCGTTCGATCTGCTCGTCCGCAAGCATCAAAAGGGCGTGTGGCGGATCGCGCGGCGCTACGTCGGTAGCGATGCCGATGCCGCCGACGTCGCGCAGCTAGCGTTCGTCCGCGCGTACAAAGGGTTGACCGCATTTCGCGGCGCGTCGTCGCTGCGCAGCTGGCTGTACCGCATCGCGATCAACTGCGCGCTGTCGTGGTTGCGCGACCATCGGCGCGAGCAGCCGACCGAGATCGCCGACGATGCGTTGGTCGCACCGAGCATGGCCGCGGCGCAGATCTCGGGCGATCAAGAGAGCGCTCGGCTGCGCGCCGCGATCGCTCAGCTACCGCCGAAACAAAAGCTCGTGCTCGAGCTTCGGGTGTTCGACGACCTAGCCTTTAAAGAGGTTGCCGAGCTCGCCGATTGCTCGGAGAACACCGCCAAAGTTAACTTTCACTACGCTGTTAAACGCCTGCGTGACATTCTGGGTCAAGCTGGGGCGGACGAATGAGCGACCCAACCGACAACGACACCGAGACCGAGCTCGGGCCCGACGAGCGCGCGCTGGTCGAACGGGTACGCGCGTTGCCGCCGCTCGGACAGGAGCCGGACTGGCAGGCGCTCGAACGCTCGATTCACCGGGCGGTCGGCGACGAGTTGCCGCAGCCGTGGTGGCGCCGTCACTTCGCGTGGCTGGTCGTGCCGCTCGGGACCGCGACCGCGGCGACCGCGGCGATCGCACTGTGGCTGCATCATCCCGCGGCGACGTCCGATGTCGCGGAGCAACCTCCGATCCGGATCAAGCCGCCGACCGCTCCGAAAGCCCCGACGGCCGGCGCCAACGATGGGGTGTATCTCGATGGCAACGTGCTCGACGCCGATGACGACGCGCTCGACAGCGCGCTCGATGCGCTCGACGACGACGCGCGCACCGCGTTCGATACCGAGGACACCGCGGCGACCGATGGTATCTTGCCGGCGTCCGATCTCGGCTGGGTCGACAGTCTCGACGACACCGCGGTCGCGCGCGCCGAGCAATGGTTGGCGAGAAAGAAGACTTGATGCGGCTGCGGGTCATCGCACTGGCGCTCGCCGTCGGGTTCGGCGTGGCCGGCATCGCGTCGGCGCAGCCCGGCAATACGCCGCCGAATGGCGGTGCTCCCGCTGGCGCGCATCCTCCCGGAGCCCCGGCCGGCCCCAGCCCGGGCCCCGCGCAGAACCGGCGCGAAGCGATCAAGAAGCGGCTGCGCGAGCTGCGCGCGTATCAGCTGACCGAACAAGTCTCCCTCGACGACGCGACGGTGGCGCGGCTGTTCCCGCTGCTCGCCCGCTACGACGACGAGATCGATCGTCTGATCGTCGCGCGAGCGGAGGTCCAGCGTCGACTCAACGACACCAGCACTGGCGGCGATCCGCGAGCGATCGACCGAGCGATCGACGATGCGGTCGCGAACCAGCGAGGGTTCCGCGATGTTGAAGATCGCAGGATCGCCGATCTGAGAAAGATCCTGACTCCGGCCCAGACCGCGCGCGTCCTGATCGTGCTGCCCGCGATCGAGCGCAAGATCGAGAACCAGCTGCGCAACGCGATCGAGAACGGCGGCGCCGGCAAGCGCGGCGCAGCCGGGCCGGGGCGCAAGAACAACCGCCGTCCTGTCGGCGGCGATGACGACGACGATCAGTTCGACCTCACTACGCAGCCCGCCAATGCGATCGACCCGTTCGACCCCCGGCCGGTTGGCAAGCAGGTCGTCAAGAAGCCTGCTCCCGCCCATCCGTGCGATCCGTTCGACTCGGCTCACGGCTGCTGAGAGCCCTAAGCGCGAACGAACGGCTCAACGGCGGCCGAATCCTTGGGACGAGGGGCCGCGGACGTCGGGCAATCCCTCCTCGACCGAGGTATGATTATCGCCGGATGATCGAGGCGACCTGCCCGGCGTGCGGCACGCTGAACCGCTTCGCCGATGCCGAGGTTCCGCCCGGTACGAAATTCGCGAGCTGCTCGAGCTGCAAGGCGCGAATTCCGATCCCGATCGGCGCCAAGCCGGTAGGTCCCGCCAAGCCGCCGACGCGTCCGACTCCGCCGCCGATTCCGGTACCGGTGCCGGCCAAGCGCGACGCGGTGATCGATCTCGCCGACTTGCCGGCGCCACGGCGGACGAGCGCGCTCGGCGGCGCGGGAGAATCCAAGCCAGCGCCGAAGTCAGCGCTCGCCGCCGCGGATCTGCCAGCGCCGAAGGGCGCGAAGCTGCCCGACAAGCCGGCGATGTCCGAGGTGGACGATCTGCTCGCTCCGGTCGGTGATCCGCGATCGAAGATCGGGCTCACCGATCTGCCTACTCCCAAGCGCACCTCGACGCCGGCAAAGGGCATCCCGAACATCCCGGTGATCAAGCCGCCGCCCACCGGAATCTCGGATCTGCCGGCGCCGAAACGCGCGGCGACTCCGGGTCAACCGCCGGCCGCGAAACCGACCGACGATCTCGTCGATCTGCCGACGCCGAAGCGACCCGCCGATGCCGATCTGCCGTCGCCGAAAGGGTTCTTCGACGACTTGCCGACTCCGGTCGTCGGCGGCGGCAAAGCCGGCGCTGGCTCGGTCGACTTGCCCGCGCCGAAAGGGTTCTTCGACGACTTGCCGCAACCCGCACTGACCGGCGCCGGCCGCAGCACCACCACGACCGACGTCGCGCCGAAAGGCTTCTTCGACGACCTCCCGCAACCGGCACGTCCAGGCCGCGGCGGCGAAGATCTTCCGGCGCCGAAGGGCTTCTTCGACGACCTCCCGCAACCGGCAACATCCGGAAAGCCGACCACCGACGTCGCGCCGAAGGGTTTCTTCGACGACCTGCCGCAGCCAACCGCGAAGCCGGCGGTCGCCAACACGTTCTTCGACGACCTGCCGCCGGCGACCGCGCACAGCGAAGAAACGGCGATCGATCTGTCCGGCGCAGGGCCGATGCCCCGCGCGCCTGGCGAGCTCGACTTCGATCTCGGCCCGTCGTCCGCAGGGCAGCCGCTCGAGCTCGCGCACGAATCGGGAGCCGAGCTCGACCTCGGCCTCGCAGCGCCGGGTGGCGCGATCCCGGTGCCGAAGCCGGTCGACTCGTTCGGCGACCTCGACCTATCCGCGCCGTCGAAACCAGCGATCCGGTTCGACACGACGCCCAAGCCGGGCTCTGCAGCCGCGAAGTCCGCGGCTGCACGGTCCGACGCCGGGATCGGACCGCCGCTCGCCGGCGCGAGCAAGGGCACCGATCTCCAGCTCGAGCTCGCCGACACGCCGCATCCCGAAGCACAGCCGGTATCGCCGAAGAAGCTCGCGAAGCAGAAAGCAGCCGAGGATGCTGCGGGGGCGAAGGTCGGGCGCGTGCAACGCACCCGCAAGATCGCGACGATCGCGCTCGGCGTTGTCGTCGCCGGTGCAGGCGGCTGGATGTTCTATCGCCATCACGCCGCGGCTCAGCTACGCACCGAGACGATCGCGACCGACCTAAAGTCGGCGCACGAATCACTACTCGCGACCGACGTAAATCACTGGCAGCGCGCGGTCAACAGCGCGCGCGAAGCGCTCGAGCTCGACGACAGCAACGTCGAGGCGCTCGGCATCGTCGCCGAAGGTTCGCTCGCCGCTGCGCTCGAGACCGGTCTCAACGGCCCGCAGCGGATCGCGGTCGGCAAAAAGATGATCGCGAAAGCACTCGAGGATGGCGTGACCGGTCCCGAGCTCGATCGCGCGCAGGTGCTCGCCGCGCTCGCCGCCGGTCAGGCCGATCCGGCGCTGATCAAGCTGCAGAAGCTGATGGCCGCGAATCCCAAGGATCCGTACCTGCTGCTCTATCTCGGCTGGGCGCAGATGCGAAAGGGCGACCTGGTCGCCGCGAACAAGGCGTTCGATCAGGCGATCGCGCTCGGCCCGGTCGTCAAGGTCGCGGCGCTGTATGCGCGCGGCACGACGAAGCTGACCCAAGCCGATCTCGACGGCGCGCACGCCGACTTCGCCGCGGTGCTCGAGCTCGAAAAGGATCACGTGGGCGCTCAGGTCGGCTTGGTCGCAGCGGCACCTCCCGCGGAGTCCGCACAGCGCCAGGCCGAGCTGATCGCGATCCTCAACCGCAAAGACATCAAGAACGCCGATCCGCGCGCGGTGACTCGCGCTTTGTCGCTCGCCGGCGAGATCGCGCGGGCCGCCGGTCAGCTCGACGTCGCGCGCGACAATTACAACAAAGCGATCGCGATCACGCCGCTAGACGTCGTGTCGCTCACCGGCCTCGCGCAGGTCGAGCTCGCCGACAACAAGCTCTCGGTCGCGCGCGACCTGATCACCAAAGCGATCACGCAATCGCCCGACGACGTCCAGGCGCAGCTCGTGTTCTGCGATCTCGCCATCCACGACGGCCAGCTACAAGACGCCGCGACGCGGCTCAAGACGCTCGGCGATCGTCAGCTGCCGCCGCTGCAACGCGCGCAGTTCGAGCTCGTCTCCGGTCGCCTACTTCAGGCGAAGGGCGACGACGCCGGCGCTCTCGAAGCGTTTGTCCGCGGCGCGAAGGCAGCCGGCGACTTGGATCTCGCGCCGACGATGGCGGCGGTCGAAAAGCTCGGCGCGATGGCCAAAGCCTCGGACGCTGCGAACGACGGTAAGGCGCAGGGCTATCGCGATCGCGCGCAGGACCTACTCGCCACGCTCGAGGACAAGGCGCAAAACGATCCGCAGCGAGCGCTGTCGCTCGGCGTCGCGTACTTCGCGACCGGCGATCTGGCGAAGGCTGAAAAGTTCCTCCGTCAGGCTTCGCTCCAGCTCGACAAGGACGTCGAGCCCAAGCTCGAGCTCGGCAAAGTGCTCGAAGCACAAGGGCGTCATGACGACGCGCTCGACCAACTGCGCGCAGCACTCGCGATCGATCCGAACCGCGCCGACGTCGCGCTCGAGCTCGCGCGCGGCCTGGAGAGTGCCGGCAAAGACGCCGACGCCGCGAAGGCGTACGACCAACTGCTCGCGGTCAAAGACGTCCCGACTCCCGCGCGGATCCGTGCTGGCCGGTTCTTCGCACGCACCGGCGACATCCAGAAAGCGGCCGCGCAGGCCGATCCGATCCTCAAGGCCGATCCAGACAACGCCGCCGGTCACTACCTCAAAGGCGAGGGCTTGCTCGCGGCCGGCCAGCTCGACGACGCGCGCAAAGAGTTGATCGCGGCGAAGGACATCGATCCCGACGCGCAATACCAGGACGCCTTGGGGCGCGCGGCCGAAGCAACCGCGATCAAGACCGGCGACACCAAGTTTCAAGATCTCGCGATCGTCTCGTATCAAGCCGCGACCGCGGCGGCCCCGATCTTCAACTCGTTCGCCGGGCTCGGCCGACTCTACGTCGCGCGCCAAGAATTCGAGAAAGCGATTCCGCCGCTGACCCAGGCGTACAAGCTCAAGAAGGACGCCGAGGTCGCTTTCAACTTCGGTCTCGCGTACCAAGCGATCCCCGGGGCGCACTCGAAAGACACCGCGATCCAGTGGTTCCAGGCAGCGATCTCGATCGAGCCGCGACCCGACGCGTACAAGCATCTCGGCGAAGTCTACTTCGACACGAACAACGGGCCGGCCGCCGCGCAGGCGTGGACCGAAGCGGTGCGTAGCGGCGAGAAACAGCAGAGCAAGACCGGCGTCAAGATCGACTGGTTGATGGACACCTACTACCGGCTCGGTGACCTCGAGCACAGCCTCGGCCACGACGCCGCCGCGCACGACGCGTTCCGAAAGTTCATCGATCTCAACCCGCCGCACGACGTCCACTTCAACACCGCGATGAGCGAGCTCCAGCACTAGGGACGCTGTCGCTTTTGTCAACTTGTGGCCGCGCGCGCGAGCGCAACCTCAATCAGCGCGCGGCTTTTTCTGGGGACGCTGTCGCTTTTGTCAACTTGCGGCGAACAAGAGGTGAGAGAGCGCGCGTCCCAGATGCGCACTCGTCGGTGTAACGACGCTTGTGGTCGATGGCCGAGATCCGTCCCTCGAAGCCCGGGTATGGTGTTGGCGTGAATGGGTTCGACAAGCTCAAAGTGCGGCTCGACCGCGCCGCGTTCTTTGCGAAGGTGTTCAGGTCGGCGAAGGTCGCGGCGCCGGTGCGTCCATCCGGCCTTGCGCAGTTCATCAAGGCCGCTCGCCTGACCAAAGTCGGGCCGCACCTCGCGATCATGTTCCACGCGGCGGCGCATCCCGACAAAGAAGCGATCGTCGAGTACGGCGAGCACGGCGTGCGGCGGCTGACGTGGGGCGAGCTCGACGCGACGATCAACCGGCTCGCGCACGCGCTCGTCGCGCGCGGCGTCGGCGGCGGCTCGCGCGTGGGGATCATGCTGCCGAACATCGGCGAGTTCCTGATCGCGCAGCAGGCGCTCGCGCGGCTCGGCGCGACCGCGGTGCAGATCGGCTACCGCCTCAAGGCCGGCGAGATCGCGTTCATCCTCGACAACTCGCAGCCGACCGCCACGATCGTC
>CAZDGY010000364.1:0-6597 GCA_964504685.1 uncultured Kofleriaceae bacterium
CGCAGCGGCCGACAATCGCTTTCGGGTGTCCGCCGCCATCTGCGCGAGCACGTCGGCGCGGACGATTTCGTGCAAAACGACGCGGCCATCGCCGACCGAGTCGACGAGCTGACGTGCTACCAGGCTCGTCAATGCCGGCTCGATCCAACCGCGCCGCCCTGCGGCGGCGCTGCCGGCGGGAGGCAGGCCCGGGCCGTCGACGGCGACGTCGGGGACCAGCGCGGTCACCGCCGCAGGCGCGACCGGCTGGCGCAACACCGCGAGTGCGTCGAGCGCGGCGCGGGCCGGCGGCTCGAGGGTCGCGATGTCCCACGCCGCCGCGCCGAACCGAGCGCGCGCGTATTCGCGGCGCAGCGCGAGCGGGGCGCCACGCGTGCGTCCGAGCGCCGCTTCGAAGCCTTCTGCCGCGCCGAATTGCTCGGCGAGCGAGGTCCACATCGCCTGAGCCGCGACGACGTCGAGCCCTTGCAGCTCGATCTCGGCGAGCGCATCGCCGACCGCGGCCGACAGCGGATCGCGCCCGATCACGATCACCCGGCCGAGCGCGGTCGCGCCTAATACGAGCTCGCCAAGTAACGGCGTCGCTTCATCGACTCGCAGGTTGTGGAAGTCGTCGAACACCAGCACGCGCGCTTGTTGCACGAGCACCTGATTCAACGCACCCGGCGCGCAGCGCAGCGCTCGTTCGGCGCGCGCCCGCAGCGCCGAGGCGCGGTCGCCGGGATAGCAATCGATCACGGTGAACGGCACACCCAAGCTGCCGGCGAGCTCGCCCATCAGCCGGGTCTTGCCCGCGCCGAGCGCGCCGTGCACCGACAGCAGTGGCACGATCGAAAGGTGCTGCTTGAGCTCGGCCAGCTCCTGCTGACGGCCGACAAACGGCACCGGTCCGATAGGGGTCATGGGGTTGGTGATCTTGAAGGGACGGCGGCGCATCGAGCGGTGAGCGCTACTTCAGCAAGCGTCGCGCCACCTGTGTGAGGCGATCGCACCAGCCCCGTAACCACGCAACCCCGCGAAGCGATGAGCCGCATTGTAGGACAGCTTTCGGCGCCAACGGCTGGGATGGCCACGGATCTGCGAATTGAGGCCCCGCCGCTGCGAGGTGGTCGCATCAACCCGGCCTCGAGACCCCAGCCCGACCAGCCTCGATCCGGCGTAGGCGTAAGCGACTCTTACGCGGGCTAGCCCTACAGCTCGATGCCGTCTGTCTCGGGCAGATGGAGGCCGCGATTGCACGCCGCGATCTTCTTCGCGATGATCGCGCGGACGTCGGGCTTCGCTTGGTGGCGCAGGCTGATGTAGACGTCCTTGGCCCGCTTGAACTCGTTGAGCCGATAGAACGAGTCGCCGTACAGCATGCGCGCGTCGAACACCTGCGTGCCCGGCTGCGCCGCGGCTTTCTGCGCGAGGTCGAGCGCCTCTTGGTTCTGGCCCTCTTGGAACGCGGCCCACGCCTGTCGGTACTCGCCGAGGCCGGCGTAGCCTTTGATCCGCTCGAGCCGCTTGTAGACGCCGCGCGCCTGATCCCAATCGTTCGTCGCCTCGAGGCTCGCGCCGAGCTTGACCAGCGCTTTGGGATCTTTGTCCTCGGCTGCGGTCGTGAGCACCGGGCGCTTGCCGTTCGCCGGTGCGGTCACGGGAGGCTTGCCGGTCTTGCCGTTCGCCGCCACGGTCGCTGCGATCGGCGGCTTGGAGACGCCCCCGACATCGCTACCGGCGTTCGAGCCCGCGACGACATCGCTGCCGCTGCCGACCGCTGCGGTTGGCCCCGCCGAGCCGACGTTGCTGCCCGACCCGGTGTGATCCGGCGCTGCCGCTTTGCTCGCCGTACCGTCGTCGCCGCCCGGCGGTGGCGTTGGTTGCTGGACCGGCGGCGGGCCGGGCTGCTGGATGTTTTGATCGGGCATCGCCTTGTCGTTGCGCTCGCCGAGCACCGTGTAGAGCAGCGCCCCGACGCCGCCGAACAAGATGAACGCGAGCACGAGCCAACCGAACGCGCCGAGTCCGCCGCGCTTGAGCGCATCCGGCGAGACCTCTTCGAGCGGGGCGGATTGGATCGACGGCGCACGCACCGCCGGAACCGGCGTCGATGGGCGCGCGAAGCTGTTCGGCGACATCGCGCGCCCGATGCCCGGCGACGATCCGATGCCGAGCTGGCCGATGCCCGAGTCACTCGCCGCGCGCGCGAAGCTACCGGACGCGGCGACCGGCCCCGACGCCTGCAGCCGCGAAACCCCCGAGCGGGTCTCCCACACTTCGCTGTGGCTCGACGTGCCGGCGCGACCGCCGCCCTGCTTTTGCACGATGCCGTCGTCGAGGTTGCGCATCGAAAGGCCCGGGTTGAGCGACGCGACGACGTTCGCATCGGTCGTCATGCCCAGGATCTGGGCGACCGCCACGCCGCGGCCCGACAGGCACTTGTTGAGCTCGTACTCGAGCGCTTCCATCGTCTGCGGGCGATCTTTCGGATCGCGCGCCATCGCCGTCATCACGAGCTCGGAGACTTGAAGCGGCAGCTCGGTCCGCACGAGCAGCGGCACCGGCGGATCCTGCGTCGCCTTCTTCGTCAGGATCTCCATGAAGTTGTCGCCGGTGTACGGCGGCACACCGGTCGACATCTCGTACATGATCGCGCCGAGCGAATAGATATCGGTGCGCGCGTCGGCGGCGCGGCCCGCGGCCTGCTCCGGCGCCATGTACTCGGGCGTGCCCATCGCCATACCCGGGCTGGTCAGTCGGCGTTCGCGCGCGGCCTCGGCTTCGGTCGTCTTCGCGATGCCGAAGTCCAACACCTTTACGACGTCGGCGGAGCCGTCGCGCGTGATGAGGAAGATGTTCTCCGGCTTGAGATCGCGATGGATGATGCCTTCGCGATGGGCCGCGGACAGCGCGCGGCAGATCTGACTCGCGATCCGCAGCGCGCGCGCGACGTCGAGCGCACCTTCGCGCTCGATCACCGAGCCGAGCTCGACACCTTCGAGATACTCCATCACGAAGTACACGCTGCCGTCGGCGGTCGTGCCCGAGTCGGTGACGTCGACGATGTTCGGGTGACCGATCTTCGATGCCGCGCGCGCCTCGCGGCGGAACCGCTCGACGAGATCGGGCATGCGCGAGTAGCTCGGGTGCAACACCTTGAGCGCGACGCGCTTGCCGATTTCGACGTGCTCGGCGAGGTAGACCTTGCCCATGCCGCCTTCGCCGATCAGCTCGATGATCTGATAGCGGCCGTCGACGTCGGACCCGACATCGAGCTCGGGCGCCTCTTGAGTGGCGAGCGCGGCCGAGCCGTCGGTGCCGGCCGGGGTCGCAGCTCCGCGCGGCAGGCGGCGATCCGATTGTCGGCGACGATCGCGCTCGGAGGCGCTGCGATCGCCGGTGCGGCGGCCGACCGAACCTGGGCGGCGGACCGGCGACTCGTTCGCTTCGGTGTCGTCGTCGCCCTTCGCGACGTCCTCGATCGAGACCTTGTCCGATTTCTCGATCATCTGGCGCAGCTCGTCGGTCGGCGGCAGGGTCAGCGCGCGCGTGCGGACGCGCGAGATCATCTCGAGTCGCTCGGCGCGCTCGCGCACGATGTCGTCGGCGAACAGCTCCTGCAGGAACGTCGACATGCGCATGCCGTCGGTCGTCGGCGCGGCGTGACCGAGCCACGCCTGCAGTGCAGTGCGCATTTCATCGCAGTTCTCGTAGCGATCTTCTTTTTTGCTCGCGAGCGCGCGCACGCAGATCTCGTCGAGCTCGGCCGGAACGCGCGGCGCGCGCTTGCTCGGCCGCATGACCTCGGGGTTCTTCGCGCGCGATAGCAGATCTTGCGGCTGATCCTTGCCCGGCGGGAACAACTGGCGACCGGTGAGCAGCTCCCACAGCACGATGCCGGCGGCGTACATATCGCTGCGCCCGTCGAGCTTTTCACCGCGGGCCTGCTCGGGCGACATATAGGCGACCTTGCCGTAGATGATGCCGGGGGCGGTCTTCTCGAGCTTCAGCGTCGACGACGCCAAGCCGAAATCGGTGAGCTTGACCTCGCCGGTGTAAGACACGAGCACGTTCGGCGGCGAGATGTCGCGATGGACGAGGTTGAGATCCGGAAACGAGTGCGCGTATGCCAAGCCGCGACACAGCTCTTTGACGATGTAGACCGCGACGTCGATCGGAAACGCGACCTGCTTCTTCGCGCAGCGATTCCACACCGCGCGCAGGTCGCGACCCTCGACGAAATCCATCGCGAGGAACAGCTCACCGCCGACCAAGCCGGCGTCGAACACCGGGATCAGGTTGCCGTGCGACAGCTTGACGACAACTTTTGCCTCATCGCGAAACCGCGCGACGTACTCGGCATCGGCGAGGTGCGGCAGGACGGTCTTGATGACCATCATCCGCTCCAGCCCGCGGTCGCCGGTGACCGCTAGATACAGGGCCCCCATGCCACCCTGCGCCAGGGGAGCAAGCAAGTGATACTTGCCGAATTTCCTGGGGTAATGCTCCCAGTCTCCCTCGTGGGCCGGCGGCACGCCTGTCGAAGCTACCACGGGCGTCATGACGCCTCCAATTCAGGAAGTACTTGCAGTAGCGTTGAACCCTAAGATCGAAGCACATAAGATGTCGATCTCCTCGGCTGTGCTGCGGAGTACGCGGAACACACACATGCCTGGCGAGCTCGTTCTGGTTATCGACGACAGCGCAACGATCACGAAGGTCGTGCAGCTGGTGCTCACAAAAGCGGGCTATCGCGTGAACATCGCGGGCGATGGCGAGGCCGGGCTCGTCGCGGTGCGAGCTCAGCGGCCCGATCTGATCCTGCTCGACTTCGTGATGCCGCGAATGAACGGCTATCAATTCTGTCGGGAGTTGACCGCTGATTCGAAGCTGCGCGACATCCCAGTAATTCTGATGAGCGCCAAGGGCGACCAGGTTGGCGAGCGATTCGTCAAGGTGATGGGCATCGTCGATTACATCACGAAGCCGTTTTCGCCCGAGGCGATCACCGCGGTCGTGCAACACACGATCGGAAAGTACGGCGGCCCGGTCGAGTCGGAAGAGAATCCTTCGCTCGTCACCGGCGAGGATCTCGCCGCCACCGACGACGCGGACCGCTCGCACGCGCGCAGCGCGGCGCTGATCGATCTGCGCAGGCAGGTCAGCGATGTGGTCAGCGCGCGCGTCGCCGCGTTGTTCCAGCTCGCCGAATCCGCGAACGATGCCGACGCCAAGGTCGGCACCGACGCCGCCGCGATCGCCGATGCGGTGCGGACCGCGCTCGACGACGACGCGCTCAACGACATGCTCGGCTCGGTCGATCTCGGCCTGTTCGGCGAGAACACACCCGGCTTGCGCGGCGACCTCCGCGTCGTACCGCTCGCCGAGGTGTTGCAGCTGCTTGACGTCCAAGAGCAGTCCGGTGTGCTCACGGTCGAGCGCGCCGAAGCGAAGGTCGAGATCTATTTCCGTCGCGGTCGGGTCGATCAAGCGATCGCCGAGGGCGTGCCCGACGAGTTCTTGCTCGGCCGGTTCGTGCTCGACGCCGAGCTGATGCAAAAGCCCGATTTCGAGTCGTTCCTCGAGTCGCGCACCCAGCACACCGGCAGCAAGCTGTTCGGTCAGGCGTTGGTCCGGCTCGGGTTTCTCGCCGAGGCCGATCTCAAGTCGTGCCTGACCCGGCAATCGAGCGAGCTGATCTACGAGATCTTGCGCTGGCGTCACGGCCGGTTCCGGTTCGGCGCCGGGGTCGAGCTGCCGCCTGCGGTGATCGATGCCGCGCTCGGCCTCGACGTCGAGGCGGTGCTGATGGAAGGCTATCGCCGGGTCGACGAGTGGCACCTGATCGAGCGTGCGATCGACAACTTCGACGTCGTGTTCCTGCGCAACGAGGATCAGGTCGCGCAGATGGGCCGCGGCCGGCTCACGCGCGAGGAGCTCGCGGTGCTCGAGCTCGTCAACGGCAAGAACACGGTCAAAGACATCATCCGGCGGTCGCGGATGGGCAGCTTCGAGGTCAGCAAGATGCTGTACCGGCTGCTCAGCATCAAGCTCGTGCGCCGTCGCGTGCTGCCGGTCGCGGTCTGAGCTGCCCGAGTAGCGCGGCATCCCCAGTCGTACCCCCTCGTTCGCGCACGCCCCCTCAAGAAGTCATCTCGACGGGCGTATCCTGGTAACGTGGATCTGGTCGCGTCGAGCGAAGTCGCCGGCCTGGACCCGGAAATCACCGGTCGCGCTGCGTCATCGCGGCGCCGGCTCGACTGGGGCGGCTGGGCCGCGGTTGGAGTCGGGATCTACGCGCTCACCTACATGGCGTGGACGCTCACGCAGTGGGATCTCGGCGGCTACTCGTCGCTGGTCAACGACCTCGCCGATTTTCCGGTCCTGATCGTGGCCATCGTGCTGATGTGGCGCGCCTCGGGCGCGGTGGCCGAGCCGAACGTGCGCCGGGGCTGGCGGTTACTCGCGGTCGCGTATGCGTCGTTGCTCATCGCGAACGCGATCAACAACTACCTCCGGCTGGTTCTCGATGTCCCGGCATTCCCATCGTTCGGCGACCTGTTCTACCTCGCGTTCTTTCCGTGCGCGTTCCTCGGGATGCTGTCATTTCCCGAG
>CAZDGY010000365.1:0-6571 GCA_964504685.1 uncultured Kofleriaceae bacterium
CACGGCGCGGCACTGGTACTGGGCCTTGAGCTTGCCTTCGTTGACCTTGAGCTTGGCGATGAAATTCTCGAACGAGACGTCGTCGGGCTGGCCGACCGACTTTCGCGCGGACTGGTATTCGGTGTAGACGCGCTTGTAGTAGTCGGGCTCCGCTTCTTGAGCGAGCGCGGCGAGATCCGGATCCGCGGCCTTCGACTGTTGTTCGTCGCCTTCGTCGAATTCGACGCGACCGGGCACGATCGGATTGCCGTCGTCGTCGAACTCCTCTTCGCCCGGCTCGGGGCGACCGAGCAAGCGCGCGAGCATGACGTTGAGCCCATTCGACAGACCGTCGAGCTCGGGCCCGACCGGGCGGAACGTGCGATCGAGGTTGCCGCTAATGATGTCGGTGACGCCGAGCTCGACCTGGTCGATCTGCGCGATCAGCCGGCGATTCGACAGGTACAGCCCGAGCATCGCGAGCGCGAGGGCGCCGCCGCCGAGCAACAGGATCGCGAGCTTGATCGTCGACGACGAATTGCCGGACTCGACGATCGGCGCGAGCACGACCGCGCCGGCGGTGACCGGCGGATAGGTCGAAGGGATCCGTTTGGAGTTCGTGAACGCGCGCGGCATCGGCACGCTCGACGCGTAGTAGTCGGTCCCGCCGATCGTCACCTTCTGGACGTCCATCGTCTGCGGGATCTTGCCGGTCTTGAGGAAGTCCGAGAGCTGCTTGGCCTTGCTCGTGTCTTCTTCGGTGCCGCCGCCCGAGCTGGTGAAGCTCGTCGCGACGACGGTCGGGCCGCTGTAGTACGCGACGTCGGCGCCGAGCAGCGCCTTGTCGTTCTGCGCTTCCTTCGCGGTCTGCGCGTACGCGACGACGACCGCCCCGATGATCGTGACGCCGTCCGGATCGTTCGCGGGCGCGGCCTGGTTCGGATCGATGATCGGCGCGACGCCGACCTTCATCATCCGGTCTTGGTAGTACCAGACGTCGCTGATGATGACCTTGCCGCCGAGCACGGCGTCGATCGCGGGCAGGATGTTGTTGCCCTTGTCATCCTTCCACTGCTTCGCGATCACGCTCGCGACGTCGTTCATCGCGATCAGGTTGCCGTTACCTTCGGCGCTGACCAACGCGATGATGTCGGGCCGGACCTCGCCCTCCTTATCGTTCGCGGTGAACTTCGTGAAGCCCAAGCGCGCCTGGTGCTGGCGCTCACCCGGGTTCTCGCTCGCCTTCAACGCAGCGGCAAAGCTCGGTTCGGCAGCGAGCCGCTCCGCCTTGTTCTGGACGTCGATCGCTTCGAGCTGAGCAAGCTGGCCGATGACCTGGTACGCGCGTTGCGCCTGGTTATGGGCGTCCCGCTTGACCTTGTCGTCCAAGTTGGCAGATGTGACAAACAACGCGATGGCCGCAAGTGCGGCAATCACGACGGCTACGACGGCGGCTATGACCACGCGAGGCATGATCCCTCCGGCGCGGATTATTCGTGCGTTATCGCGGGTCTGTCAATCGAACCACCCCCGAACTACGGTGCGATGCCGAACTTCTTCGCCATGTCGCAGATCAGCTTGAGCGCGTCCGCCGCACCCGGTTTGGCCGGGTCGAGCGGCTGGAACTCGCAAACCGCGGCGGCGAGGCCGGTGCGCAGCGCATCATCGAGCACCGAAGGATCGTCGACGATCAGCAGATTGTGGCTGCCATGAGTGCCGATCGCCTGGGCGGCGAGCGTGCTGTGGCAGTCCTCCGGCGCCGACGCGACCGGGTACGCGGTGGGCTCGCACATCGCGGCGGGAGGGATCGCCA
This sequence comes from uncultured Kofleriaceae bacterium, assembly GCA_964504685.1. Classification (GTDB taxonomy): domain Bacteria; phylum Myxococcota_A; class Polyangia; order Haliangiales; family Haliangiaceae; genus JABFXX01. The sequence goes on from CAZDGY010000365.1 coordinate 1,793, forward strand.
CGATCTCGTCGATCACGTCGAGCTTGGCCTGCAGCTTCGGGTCGAACGCGCGCAGCTTGTCGAGCGTGGCGCGATACGACGCCGCGACCGCGGTCGGCGTCACCTTGCCATCGGTCTCGATCAGCACGTGGAGATCGTTGAACCGCTTGCCGTCGGTCAGGGTCACGCCGCGAATCACGGTGACGGGTTCGTAGGCCACGGTGTGGCCCCGCATCATGAAGAACGCGACACCCGCGCCGCCGAGCACGAGCAGCCCGGCGATCCCGGTGAGCACATAGCGCCACGAGCTCGCCCGCACTGGGTTGCCCGCCGACGGAGTCGGCTCGAGCTGATCCGCGAGGTCGTTCGCAGTGACGAGCCGCGCGGTCGGCAGCGGCGTCATGTGCGGCTGCTTCGAGTTGGCAGCGGCGCGCGCCGAGCCGAGCACTTCGCGGCTGACCCGTTGGGTTTCCACCAAGCCGAGGTCGCCGTCGCGCAGCGCGCTCTCGAGCAGCTTGCGCATGTCGCGCGCGCTCTCGTAACGATCGTCGGCCCTCTTCGCGAGGCTCTTCAGCACGACCTCTTCGACGACGCTCGGCAGCGCGATGCCGAGCGCGCTCGGCGGCTTCGGCACGTCCGAGAGATGCTTCGTCATGATCTCGAAGTGGGTGTTGCCGTCGAACGGCGTATCGCCGACGAGCGACTCGTACATCGTCGCGCCGAGCGAATACAGATCGGTGCGGAGGTCGACCTCTTGGCCGCGGACCTGCTCCGGCGACATGTAGCGGACCGTGCCCATCGTCTGGCCGGTCGCGGTCAGCTTCGTCGACGTCGTCATCTTCGCGATGCCGAAGTCCATGACCGTCGCCGCGCCGTCGGGCTCGCGGACCAGTACGTTCGAAGGCTTCATATCGCGATGAACGACGCCGCGGCCGTGCGCGTACTCGAGCGCCTTCAACACGTCGATCGCGATCCGACACGTGGTGACCCAATCGAGCCGCTTCGACTCGAGGATCTGCCGCTCCCAGGTCTTGCCCTGGACGAACTGCATCGCGAGCACGAAGCTGCCGGTCTCGGAGCCGAAGTTGTAGAGGTGGACGATGTTCGGATGATCGAGCGCGGCCAGCGCCTTTGCTTCTTCGACGAAGCGCGACTTGACCTGGCTGTGCGCCGCGAGCTCTGGCGGCAAGATCTTTAGCGCGACCTCTTGATCGGTCATCTTGTGGCGCGCTTTGAACACGACGCTCATCCCGCCTTGGCCGAGCACGTCGACGAGCTCGTACTGGCCGAGCACGGTCTGGCCGAGCATGCGATGCGCGCCGGTCGCGCCGAGGGCAGCACCGCAATGAGCGCACTTGACGTCGATGTCGAGCACCTCGGAGTTGCATGCCGGACAGTTCATCGCGCCTTGCGTTCCCACCCCGGGATGCGATCGAGCAGCTTGCCGAGCTCGTCGTTGACGATCGCCGGGTACTCGACAGGAGTGTAGTGCGTGCCGCCTTCGATGACGACGAGCCGAGAGCCGCGAATCAGCCGGTGCATGTGCTCGGCGGTCGCGGGTGGGGTCATGAGATCGCCGTCGGCGGTGACGATCGAGACCGGTACCTTGATCGTCGGCAGGACGTCTTCGGCGTCGTGCTCGTCGAGCCGGCTCAACAGGTCGCTGTAGATCCTCCAGTCGACGGTGTGAAACCCAGCCGCGACCTGGCGAAAGATATCGACGTCGATCGTGTCGGACACGAGGCCGAAGCGCTTCATCGCGGTGATCAGCGCATCGGAACCAGCGACCAGGCGGGTCGCGCGCCCGACGAAGTCCGCCTGGGCCTTGATGAGACGCAACAAGGTCGGGATCGTCTGGCCGATGAGCCGGCTGCCCATCACGGTGCGGAACGTCCGGCCGTAGGTGCCGTTGATCGCGAGCACGCCTTTGACCCGCTCGGGGTGATGGCGAATCGTCTCGAACGCGACTTGGACGCCCATCGACCAGCCGACGATGATGAAGTCGCCGATCTTCTCCTGCTCGAGGATCGCCATCAGATCCTCGACCTGATGCGCGACCGTGTTCGCGCGCGGATCCTTCGGAGCGGCCGACGTGTACAGGCCGCGGTAGTCCCAGCACACGGTGCGGTAGTCGGTCAGCGCGGCGTAGAGGTGCGTGAACGCGATGTACGTGCCGCCGAGACCGTTCGCGAGCACGACCGCAGGACCTGAGTTACCGCGGACCTGGTAGCCGATCCTCGTGCCGTCCCGCGCCGTGACGTGGCGCTGCTCGATCAAACCGCGCCGCCCTTCGGCGGCGCTGTCGGCGGCGGGCAAGCCCCCGCCGTCGTGCGCAGCGGTTCCGATCCCATCGCTGCTCATCGTAGCCCGAACGTCCGAAAAACGAAAACCGGCGGCCTGGGAGGGTCGCCGGTGGAAGCGCGCTACGCGTCGCCTTTAGAAGTAGAGGATCGCAGCGAGCCGGCCGCGCGTGTAGTCTTCGCTGTCGCCGCTGTTCGCCGGGGGCGGGGTCGCGACGCGGGCGCTAGCACCGGTCGGAACGGTCGCGCTCTGGTCCTGCGACACGGTCGAGCGGCTGCCCGCGCGGATGTCGAACGTGATGTGGAAGTGCGGCGTGATCGCGTAGCGCAAGCCGGCGCCGATCTCGGCGAAGTCCTGCGTCGTGTTGTAGTCGCCGTCGACGTTCGCTTGCTGGACGCCTAAGCCGACGAGCACGTACGGTGCGAACTTGTTGCGCGCGCCGATTTCGTAGAGCAGCGAGCCACCGAGGCGGCGATCGACGCGTTCGTTCGATTGATAGGTCGTCTTGCCGAGCTCGCCTTCGATGATGAGGCCCTCGGTCAGGCGGAAGCGAGCGAGCAGACCGTAGTCGCTCGAGCCAGTCGCCGAGTTTTGCGGAGCGTTGTTGACGTCGGCCATGCCGCCGAACACGCCGACGCCGAACCGCGGCAGCGGCTGCTGGACGATGACCGCAGCGCTGATCGCCGGAGCGCCGTAGCCCGGCTGAACCGGGTAGTAGCTCGACCCGTAATAAGACGGGACGTACTCCGGGTAGTAGTAGGCGTACGGGTTGTACCAGTAGGGATAGCCGCCGACCCAAACGTGGCCGCCGACGCCCCAGTGATAACCGCCGCCCCAACCGCGACCACCGTAGCCGTGACCTCGATAGGCGAAGCCGCCGCCACCGCCGACGTGAACGCCGCCGTACGCGCGAACACCGCCGCCGCCGACGTGGACGCCGCCGGAGAAGTGAACGCCGCCACCGCCGCCGCCGCTAAAATGGCCGCCGCCACCGTGGCCTGCCTCTGCGGTACCGAGTTGGAACGCGGTCGCGACCGAGAGAACACCGATTAGAATTGGTAGGCGACGAGTCACGGCTTTGTGCCTTTCGACGTAAGGACCATCGTGCGGTGGGACGCGCGTCCGCACCAGTTCGTTTAGTTTGCACCGGACGGGCCAGCAACGCCAAGGGCGGATCCCGGACCCAAAGGTTCTTAATAATCGTGGCTTAGGTGTTCTTAATGCAGTGATCTTTTTCGCGCCGGTGTGTCCCAGGCTTCACGAGCAAGGCTAGTGTGGCGCAACGGCGACAGGGCGCAACCGTGGCAATCCTGGGGCATCCTTGACAGTTGCGACGGCAGGTCCCTAAAGTGCCAGCCCGGAGGCTGATTTGAGCGACTCGAAGAAGAGCGGTAGCCGAGACATCAGCGAGCTCAAGCAACGCCTTGGGCTCAAGAAGGGCGCTGCGCCCGGCCCGAGCGGATCGACGTCGCGCGCCCAATCCGGCGGCGTGGTGCCACCTCCCGGCTTGAACCTCCAGCCCCCGCCGGGGCTCGCCCCGCCCGCTCCTGCGCAGCCCGCGATTCCGAACGCGCACGACGATCCGTTCGGCGCGATGAACGCGATGGCGGCGGTCGGTACGGTGCAACGCGCGCCGGAGATCGTGATCGTCCACGACGGCAAGCCAGTCGAGAACGTCGGCTCGGGCTCGGGCTCGATCGTCAAGATCATCATCCCCGCCGTGCTCGCGCTCGTGATCGGCGCGGCGATCGGCAACATCGGTGCGAGTGCGAGCGCGTACAACAGCGAGCTCGCCGGCGCCAAAGCGATCCTCGGCGACAAGGCGACCGGCCCGAGCTTCCTCGGCCTGCGCACCTCGCTCTCCGCGCTCGACTCGCTACTCGAGCAGGCGAAGAAGTCGAACTTCGCGCCCGACGCTGCGATGGACAAGCAGCTCGAAGCGCTCGCGGCAAAGCTCGACGTCGACGACAGCAAGATCTTCAGCACGAAGCTCGACGCGTTCGAGCCCGCCGAGGCGAGCCAAGTCGTCGGGTTCTACGCCGGCGTCGCCGAGATCAAGCAGATGCTCGACGACCATATGAAAGCGGCCAAGAGCGATGACCTCGCGATCAAGGCTGGCAAGAAAGCGACCGACGCCGCGACGATGACCGAGGCCGAGAACGCGTTTCTCGCCGGTGGCGTTCGCTACGGCGTGTTGATGTCGGCGGCTACCGATACCGAGACCGCGGCGTTCGGCGCAAAGCTCGTCGAGCTCGGCCCGCCATACTGCAACGACAAGCTCTCGACCACCGGCAAATGCGGCGAAGGCGAGCAGCCGTCGGCGTACACCTATCGCAACGAGCCGGGTGCGCTGTGGTCCAAGGGCGACTTCGTGTCCCAGGGCATGGAGAACGTGCCGACGAAGAAAGTCGTGATCCTGCTGCCGAACGGGATCCGCGACGCGGTGATCAAGGGCAGCGAACCGGGTGCGTCGGAGGGGCTGTACATCCACCGCCTCAA
>CAZDGY010000366.1:0-6570 GCA_964504685.1 uncultured Kofleriaceae bacterium
GTCGGGTTCACTTCACGCATCGAGACTTTGCCGATCACACCGCAACAACGGTTGGACGACGTAGTCGCGGCGGTGAGCAACTTGCCGTTTGGTGGCACTGACTGCGCTCAGCCGATGCTCTGGGCGCAGGAGCACCGTGTCGATGTGGATTGCTTCGTGATCTACACCGACTCCGAGACGTGGGCGGGCGCGGTACAACCGTTCGCGGCTCTGCGGGCTTATCGAGAAGCACGGGGCATTCCGGCCAAGCTGGTCGTGGTCGGAATGACGTCGAACCGGTTCAGCATTGCTGATCCGGCCGACGCCGGCATGCTAGACGTCGTCGGTTTCGACGCGTCGACGCCGCCGGTCATCGCCGACTTCGCGCGCGCGTAGCAATACGTGAAGGCGCGAAGGCGCGGCTTGCGACCGCTGCCGGCGTGGCAACACGCCGGTATTTGAGATCGAAGCTCATCGGAGAGCGGCCGGTTGTTAACCGGAGGGGCGTTGGTTCGACTCCAACCGATCTCGCTTCTGGGCCGAAGGCCGTCGGTTACCGTAACTATAACGGTCCTAAGTGCGTGAGCAGCCCGCTGCTCGCCGCAAGGCGAGTGAGAGCGACACCCGACGACCACCACTTGCCCGGGCTACCTTGTTTCGGATCGCGTTTCGGTTACGATCGCCAGCGTGCGGCACGGCTGGGTAACCGCGATCGCGCTCGCCGCTGCGAGTTGTCATGCACCGTCGGCACCGCGCGCGACCGCGCACCCCAAGCTCGTCGTGTTGATCGTCGTCGAGCAGTTGCCGACGTGGGCGTTCGAGCAACAGCGCTCGTTGTTCACCGCGGGCTTCGCGCGGCTGTTGCGCGATGGCGTCTACGTCCGCGCCGCGGACATTCCCTATGCAACGACGCTGACCGCGCCCGGCCATGCCGCGATCGCGACCGGCGCACCGCCTAGCGTCACCGGGATCGTCGGGGATGCATGGTATCGCCGGCTCGATGGGCACGAGCGCCCGGCCGAGTACGATCCCGATGCCGAAGTGCTGCCGATCGCACCCGCGCTCGGCAAGGATGAGCTGAAGATCGATCTCGGTGCCTCCGCGAACGCACTGCGGGTCGAAGGCGTCGCCGACATCTTGCGCCGGGCATCGCTCGAGCGCTCGCGCTCGGTTGCGATCGCGCTCGAAGCGCGCTCAGCGTGTTTCGTCGCCGGCAAGCGGCCGGATCTCGCGGTGTGGTACGAGCCGGCCGCCGGCGGGATGACGACGAGTCGCGCCTATGCCGACGAGCCGCCGGCGTGGCTCAAAGCGTTCGCGGCGGCGCATCCGGTGAGCGCATACTTCGCGCAGAGCTGGCAACCCGGCGACCCGGCGCAGCTCGCGCGGTTCACCGGAAGCGCCGACGACGCGCCCGGCGAAGGCTCGAAGTACGGGCTCGGCGCCGTGTTCCCGCACTCACTCGCGATGAGCGACGCGCCGGAGAAAGCGCTCGCGCAAACGCCATTTGCCGACGACCTCGTGCTGCAAACCGCGCTCGCGGCGCTCGATGCGACCGAGCTCGGCAAGGACGACATTCCGGATCTGCTCGCGATCAGCCTCGGCGCCCACGAGCTCGCGGGTCGCGCCTGGGGGCCGAATTCCTGGGAGGCCGTCGATCTGACGCTTCGGCTCGACCGCTCGCTCGGCGTCTTCTTCGATGCGCTCGATCACAAGCTCGGCAAGAACGGCTGGGCGGTCGTGGTCACCAGCGACCACGGCGCGACTCCGCTGCCCGAGAGCAGCAAGAGCTTAGCGCGCCGGATCTCGCCGAAGGAGATCGCCAGTGCAGCCGAGGCGGTGCTCGATCGCCGGCTCGGCGGCACCCAATGGGTCGCGAACGTGTCGTCGAATCAGATCTACTTCGTGCAAGCGTTCGCCCAGCTGCCGGCGGAGACTCGCGACGACGCGCTGACCGCGGCGGCACACGCGATTCAGGAAGTGCCGGGCATCGCAGCGGCCGGCCGTGTTGACGACATCGCTCGCGGTTGCGACCGCCGCGCCGACCTCGAGCGCGCGATCTGCCTGTCGATGGTGTCCGACGAAGCCGGCGATCTCTACGCGTATCCCCAGCGCGGCTCGATGATCAGCGAATCGTCGACCGGGACGGGCCATGACGCGCCGTACGACGACGATCGCGAGGTCCCGATCCTCGTGATGGCTCCCGGTCTCGCGCCGCAACACGCGAGCGGGTCGCTGCTGCAAGTCGCACCGACGCTCGCCGCGTTGCTCGGCGTGCCGGCTCCCGAAGCGGCGAAGCTACCGCCGCTGTTCGGGTTGCGCGCGCGGTAGCACGACGAGCGCGATGATTCCGCCGACCACGGCCGCCGCTCCGCCGATCGCGCCGATGTAGAACACGATGTCGGCCCATGTGAGCTGCGATGGCGGAGCGACAGCGTGGTCGCAGCCGAGTCCGCAGTCGCCGAGCTGGCCGTACGCCGCGACCGCCGAACCCGCTTGGCCGCAGTAGCCGATCGCGAGCATGACGAGGCCGCCGACCAGCCCGAGCGAGATCGCTACCATCGCGCGCCCGCGTGCGGCGGTCGGGCTCGCCATGGTTCCTATTATCGCCTTTCCGACGACAATGCGTTGGCAAAGAATGCCGAGGCCTTCGCCAGCTCCGCGACATACTCGCGGACGTCGTCACGCGCGGGCGGCGGCAGCTGTGCGAACGGAATGACGTGCTCGTCGGGCACGTAGCGAAACGTGAAGTTCACGCGCCGCGTGCGAAACCCCGCGATCTTCGGCGGTAGATCGAGCGAGCGTTTGTCGTCGACCCGCTGGACGCGATGCAGGAGGTCGTCCTTCCAGCGCGGGCCGGCGAAGATTTGCAGCGAGCGATCCTCGAGCCACTCGGTGCGCACCGGCGGAGCATCGCGTGCACCGCGCCGCACGAATTGAAAGCGCGCGCGTTCACCGAGCGACAGCGAAGCGACCGGCCCCGGCTCGAAGTCGCGGTGCTCGCCGACGCGCGCGGCGTCGATCTCTTTGCCACCTTCGAGCTTGTCGCCGTAGAAGTTCACGAGGCAGGTGTTGAGGTGCCAGCGCGGGGGCACGACGTTGCGCGGAAACCCGCTGCGCACGCGCCGCTCGATCGTTGCGACCAGCCGCGCGAGCACCGGCGGGAACGCCTCGGCCTGCGTCGCGACGCCGCGGATTCGCTTCGGCGGCTCGTAATAGCCGAGGCACGCGAACTGCCAGTTGCCGAGCCAGTACACCGGCCGCAGCAGCGGGCGCTGAGCCTTGCCGGCGGGCGGCGGGCGTTTCGTCGAGTAGCGCATCTCCCACAACGGCCGCAGCGTCGCGAGCCAACTCATGATTTCGGCGTTGGCCGCGTCGTCGATGAAGCCCGACTGGTAGACGTAACAGCGGTCGATCACGCGACCCGTTCCTTATCACGCAACCCGCCGCGGCGTCGGTCGATACGCTGACCATGGCGAGCCTGCTCGAATGGCTATATCGGCCCCAATGCGCGGCGTGCGGAGCTCGATCGCGCGATCCGATGTGCGCGGCCTGCGCGACGACGCTGGTCGAGCTCGGACCGGCGTGTCCACGCTGCGCGGAGCCAACCGGCGCCAAGGCGGTCGTGTGCCGGCGGTGTGCGCACGAGCCCTGGCCGCTCGAGCGCATCGCGTGCCCGTGGCGGTTCGGCGGTGAGCTCGCCTCCGCGATCCGCCGGCTCAAGTTCACCGGTCAGAGCCACATCGCGCGCACGATCGCGCCGCTGTGGGCACCGCTCGTCGCCGCCGCTGCGGAGCCGAACGCGCTGATCGTGCCGGTGCCCTTGCATTGGCGACGCCGGCTCCAGCGCGGCTACGACCACGCGTGGCTGCTCGCTCGCCATGCGTGTGCAGCTGCGCGGCTCGATCCACCGGTCGCGGCGTTGCGCCGAATCCGCGCCGCACCCGCGCAGAGCACCTTGCCGGCAGCGCAGCGCGCTCGCAACGTCGAAGGCGCATTCGCGACGCGCGGCGACGTCGCTGGTCGCGCGATCGTGTTGATCGACGACGTCGTGACGACCGGCTCGACTCTCGCCGCCTGCGCGCGGGCCTTGCGTGCCGCTGGAGCGGTCAGCGTCGTCGGGGTAGCGCTCGCGCGAGCGGAATGACCGGCGCTACTTGCGCTCGAGCACGATCAGCTCGACTCGCTCGTTGATCGCCGCAGCGCCCTTCGAGTCTGCCGCGACGAGCGGCTTGGTGCCGCCGAACCCGCGCGGCTCGATCCGCTTCTCGTCGATGCCCCACTGCACGAGCCAGTCGCGCACGGCTTGCGCGCGCTTGTCGGTGATCTCCTGGTCGCGACCGGCGTTCGCCGACGGCTGGACGTGGACGGTGACGCGCACCCGCGCGATCTCTTTGTGGGCGCGCAGCTGAGCCCCGATCTGTCCGAGCAAGTTGAAGCTCGTGGCCTTGATCTTCAAGCCGCTGAACTCGATCTGCTCGAGCAGCTCCATCCGATCCGGGCTGACGACGACCAGCGGATCGCCCTTGTCAGGACAGCCGTCGTCGTCTTGGTAGCCGTTGATCGTCTCGGGCTCGTTCGGGCAACGATCTTTGGTGTCGGGGACGCCGTCGTTATCGTTGTCCGGGTCGGGGCAGCCGTCTTCATCCTGGAAGCCGTCTTTGTCCTCGGGCTCGTTCGGGCACTTGTCCTGGGCGTCCGGAATGCCGTCGTTGTCGTTGTCGGGATCGGGACAGCCGTCCTGATCCTCGAAGCCGTCTTTGTCCTCGGGCTCGTTCGGGCACTTGTCCTGCGCGTCGGGAATGCCGTCGTTGTCGTTGTCGGGATCGGGGCAACCGTCCTGGTCTTGGAAGCCGTCTTTGTCTTCTGGATCGTTCGGGCACTTGTCGACGCTGTCGTCGATGCCGTCGCCGTCGCTGTCGTGCGGCTCGTGGACGACCGTGCCGATCGGCAGCGGCGTGTGGGCCATCGGCACGAACGCGAGCGTGACCGCGCCGAAGAACGCGGGGGCGCCGAGCCCGGAGTCGAGCCCGCGACCGACCGCGGCGCCGAGGTTGAACCGGCGCTCGAGTTGATAGTGAACGCCGACGAGATACTCGATCGTGTCGAGCGCATGCTTGCTGCCGTCGGCGTTGATCTCGCCGGACGGCACGAGCTCGCCGAACATCTCCGCCGATGCGGTGAGTTGGTCGAGCACGCGATACGACGCGCCGACTCCCCAGTCGATGCCGCTGCCCTGATCGATGTTCGCGAACTCGCTGTGCGCGCGCAGCACCGCGCCCGCGTTCACCGCAAACGATAGCCGGTGGGCGAGCACGTCGGGCGTCAGCTGCGCGAGTGCGAGCACGCGGCCGGTCGGCTTCGTGACCCCGGCAAACTCGTCGGACGTCGCAGTCGGTAGCGTGAGCGCAGCGCCGATCGCGACCGCGAAGTCGCCGCCGAGCCGGCCGCGCCACAGTTGCGCCTTACCGTGTAGCGTCAGATCGCCGCGCGCCGCGCCGCTGGCAGCGGGAACGCCGAACATCATCGACGAATCGATCTCGTCGCCGCTCTGCAAGTAGATCGGCATGCGCAGGCCGGCTTCGAAGCGATCGAGGAACGCGTAGGCACCGCCGAGCTCGAGCATCGTGCGGTTCTTCACCGCGTTGTCGTTGTTCTGCACCGTCGCGAGCACGAGCGGCTCGCTCGAATACGAGACCAGCGCATTCGCGACGATGTCGCCGTTGCGGCCGGTGCTCGCGGCCTGGAGCTGGAACCCGGTGCCGGTCGTCGCCGGCGTCGGATCGAACATCGTCAGATCTAGGTTGCGGCTCGGATCGGCATGCGCGACGTCGCCCGACCAGACGGCGCACGCCGCGGCGGTTGCGATCGCCGCGCCAGCTGCGCGCCGTCGCTTACGGCGTGCGAGCAGCGCGGCACCCGCGATGACGAGCGCTCCGCCGCCGCCGCTGCGACCTCCGGTGTTGCAGCCGCCGCCGCCGGTCGCTTCGACATAGACCGCGTGGCCTTCGATCGTGACCTGGGCTTGCGACGTGGGATCCTGATCGAGGAACAGCGTCGCGGTCGCGGTGAAATCGCCGATCTCCGTCGGCGTGAACACGACGTCGAACGAGTCGGTCGCGTTCGGAGCGAGCGCGACGTTCGCGGGCGCATTGCCCGCGGAGTCCTCGATCGTGAACACGTTGGTGGTGTCGCCTTCGAGCGTGATCGCGCGAATCTGGAACGTGTCCGAACCGTCCAGGTTCATCACGTGCAGCAAGTTGTCCGGCGCGATGTCGGATAGCCGGACCGAGATCCCGACGCCGGTGTAGCCGAGGTTGATCGACAGCGGGCCGAGCTCCACCGCGCGGTCGAGGCCGTTGCCTTTGAGGTCGACGATGACCATCGGCGTGCCGGTATCGTTATCGGTCAGCGTGAGCGTGCCGTCGGGTGCCTTGCCCGACATCGTCGGCGCGAACCGGATGTTGAAGTCGTAGTCGCCGTTGCCGGGGATATCAACCGGCGCCGGGTTGACGAGCGTCCACACCGGCGAGTTGGACAGCATCACCGTTCCGATCGACAGCGTCGCTTCGCCGCCGTTGTTAACGTGCAGCG
>CAZDGY010000367.1:0-6561 GCA_964504685.1 uncultured Kofleriaceae bacterium
GATGTGCGAAGTGCGCGACACAGGCAGCGGAATGTCCGCCGAGCTGCTCGCACAGATCTTCACGCCGTTCTTCACGACGAAGAGTGAAGACCGTGGCACCGGGCTAGGCCTGCCGGTCGCGAAGGAGATCGTCGAGAGCTACGGCGGACAGCTCAAGGTCGCGTCGCAACTCGGCAGCGGCACGACGTTCACGTTCGACCTGCCCCGCTAGAGACCGCCGACTCAGCGCGCGCGCGCTTCGCACGCCGTCTTGGTGGGCGAGAAGTGAACCCCGCCGCCCATCCGGTGCTGGAACGTGCGACCACGCAGGATCTCGGCGAGCTGAGTGATTGCCGCGGCGTTGTGATCGAGCGGGCACGGCTCGCACGCGTTCGGCTCGACGACCGGCGCGGGGTCTAGCGCCGGCCCGAATCCGACCGCATGTGCGGTCCCGGCCGACGGTTGCAACGAGATCTGGCAGCTCCGGCACGTGCGCTCGGCGCACCCGGGGCGCTCCACCGTGATCCACCGGCAGCTCGGTGATATCGCCACCGGGACGTCGTCGTAGGCGAGCGTTCCGTCGTCCTCGATCACGAGGTCGTGGCCGAGGACGCGCCCATCGCCGATGATGCCCCCGGGGCCGGACTTGCTCGGGCATCCGGCGTCCACGAGCTCGGCCGAGCCGCCAAGCACGAGCTCCAGGCGACAGCCGAGCTTGGGCGCGTCCGTGCCCGCCGTGGTCACGAATGCGTGCCACTCGGTGCCCTGCGCCATCATCGTGATCGGCACACAGGTCTTGGCGATGCCGTCGTCGATCCAGTCCTTCGGCGCATACATCGTGAGCTTCTGATCCGGCTTCCACGACGGCGCGTTCGCGGGAGTTGCACTGACGTCGGCGACTAACGTGTCGAGCTCGGGCGCGATCGCGCGCGCCCACGCCCACGCGGTTGCGCTGTGCGGCGGCGGCGGTGGTGGCACGTCCGGGCACGGAGCTCTTAACAGCGGATTGCCGACGACGGTCGGAGGCATCCCGGGAAGCTTGGTGCACCGAGAATCGACCCGCCCTGTCCCATCGGTGATCGACTCGCGCGGGTGAATTCCGAGCGGACTGCCGGGTGCCAGCTTGAGATCGACCACGCACTCGCGGACCGCGCCCGAGGCATCCGGGGCGAGAATGAACGAGATCTCCCGGATCGGTGGCTGGGTCTCGATCATCCCGGTTGGCACCGTCACTCTCGCGACGCATCCCTGGCGCCGCAACCATTCGCCGACCACGCCACCGTCGTCGTGGGTGTCGGGCTGCGTGCTGACGCCTTGCACCAGCGCCCCGCGCCGGCCGTTCATCAACGCCGCGTGAGCTACCTCGCTCGCGGTGTCGAGCTTCCCCGCGGTGACGAGCTCGCAGAAGCTCTCGCTAGGCCGCGCGTTGGTGGCCGTGCCGCCGCACGCGATCAGCAAGGATAGGAGCGCGAGGCAATGTCGGGTCGTGGGCATGGGCTGTTTCAGGACGACCACTCGATAGACGCACGGCCGCGAGGAACGGCGCAGCGATGTCCGAAACTATTGCGTCTAGCTGCCCGGGATAAGCTCGATCACGCCGTCGACGACCTTCTTGCCGACGAGCACGCGAAAGTCCGCGCCCCATTGCTCGACGAGCACGGTGTCGTCACCGGGCGCGGAATACAGCCACCACCGGCAGCGCTCGACGTGGCCCTCGGGTCGATCCTTCTTGAGATCGCCGAGTGGGCCGACGTCGCCGCGCAGCTCGCAGGTCGCGGTGCCGCGCTTGTCGAGTACGTAGCGCGTCACGCCGATCACGAGCGCCTCGGGCGGGTAGCCGGTGACTTGGGTCGCGTCGTCTTGCACCAGCAAGCGAGTCGCGCCGCCGCCGACGCGCTCGATGCCGACCACGATCCAGCGAACGTCGGCGCCATCGACAACACGGCCCGCGAGCCAGCGATGGCCATCTTCGTCGTACGCGATCGCGCCTTCGCACACGAAGTCCTTGCCATCGATCGTCACGACATCATCGACGCGCAGATCGTGGACCGTGCGCTCGAGCAGCTTGTCGCTCCCCGCAGGCAATAGTTTCGTCGCGCCACCGGCGAGAGCCTTGCGCCGATCGCCGGCTGCGATGCCAACCGCGGCGACACCGCCGACGATGGTCAGCACGACGAGCAGGATCCAGATCACGCACCGACTGTATACTCGCGTTGTGGCTGGCGACGCTGAAGATCCGACTTTCGCAGACGGCGCCAACCGCACGTTTGTCGAACCGATCCGCCGGCGCAAACGCAAGGATCTCGAGCCAGGCGCGACCGTGGGCCGCTACGTCGTGGTCGATGTTCTCGGTCGCGGCGGGATGGGCATCGTATACCTCGCGAACGATCCGCAGCTCGATCGCAAGGTCGCGCTGAAGCTGCTGCTGTCGTCGCACGACGACAAAGCGACCTTAGTACGCGAGGCGAAGGCGCTCGCGAAGTTGTCCGATCCGCACGTCGTCGCGGTGTACGACGCCGGCGAGGTCGAGGATCGCGTGTTCCTCGCGATGCAGTACGTCGATGGCGAGGATCTCGCGAAGGCGCTCGAACGACGCCAACCGGGGATCCAACAGCGGCTCGCGTGGTTCGTCGACGCGGGACGCGGGCTCGTAGCCGCGCACGCGGCCGGCATGGTGCATCGCGATTTCAAGCCGCGCAACGTGCTGATCGATCGCAAGGGTCACGTCGCGGTGACCGATTTCGGCCTCGCGGACGATGCGCGCCCCGAGCCCGGGCGACGCCGCGAGACCGCCGCCGGAGCGATCAATGGAACGCCGGCCTATATGGCACCGGAACAATTCAACGGTGAGCGGGCGAGTGAAGCGAGCGACCAGTTCGCGTTTTGCGTATCGCTGTGGAATGCGCTGTTCGGTCGCCATCCGTACATCTTCGGCGACGCGAGCGAGCTGTCGCCTTATGCGATCAGCGTTGCGATCCGCGAGGGCGAGCTCATCCCCGCGCCGCGCCGGTCCGGCGTGAAACGCGAAGTAGTCGACGCGCTCGTCCGCGGGCTCGCTCGCGACCCGGCGGAGCGCTGGCCGTCGATGCAGACGTTGCTCGACGGGTTGGCGCCGCGACCGCGTCGCCGCGTGTGGCCGATCGTCGCGGTCGGTTCGATCGCCGCGCTCGCTACCGCTGCGATCGTGTGGTCGCTGGCCACGCGCGCTACCGAGCCGAGCTGCGCCTCCGATGCGACCGCACGCACCGCGAGCGCGTGGTCGTCGACGTCAGCGAAAACGTTGTCCGCACAGTTCGCGCGAAGCGGACGCTCGTACGCCGAACGCGCCGCAACCGAGCTCGCGCGCGATCTCGATGGCTACGCTACGCGTTGGCAGCAGCTCGCGATCGGTGTGTGCAGCGCAGGTCACGCGGCTCACGACGCGAACGCCACCGAGCTCGTCGCGCGCCAACGGGCCTGTCTCGAGACCCGGCTCGACGCGCTCCATGGCCTCGCCCAGCTCGTCACGACCGAAGACCGCGCGAGCCTTGTCGATCACGCGGCCGACCTCGTCTCCGGCCTGCCAGACCTCGGAGACTGCGCCGCAGCGGCGCTGCGCGAATCCCCCGACGCGCCACCGGCGGCGATCGCAGCGCAAGTCCTCGAGGTCCAGCGGGCGCTCGACAACCTCTCGGCGCGCATGGTCGCCGGTGAAGCCCGTCAGGTGCAGGCCGAGACCGCCGAGCTCCTCGAGCGTGCGCATCAGCTCGGATGGGCGCCTCTGGAAGCGCGTGCGTATTTCGTGCGTGGCAACAACCAGCTGGCGCTGCTGCAGCCCGCGCGGGCCGAGCTGCTTGCAGCGGCCGAGCTCGCGATGAAGAGCCATCTCGAGCGCGATGCTGCTCGTGCCCTCGCGTTGGCGCAGCGGGCCTCGGGCAAGGAGACGTCGGTCGACGCGCTCGCGACGTTGGTGCCACTTGCTCGCGCGACCGCGGCACGAACCGGAGATCGCGTGCTCGAAGTCAGCGCCGAGATCGAACGCGGGCGCGGGTTGACGCGCGTCCACCACTACCGCGAGGCGGCGAGTGCCTGCGAGCCCGGCTACGCTGCGGCGCAAACGCTCGACGATCGCGACCTCTTGGATCGCGCGCGCGATTGCTTGATGGAGTCGCTGGTTCCACTGGGTCGCTGGACCGAGCTCGATCCGCTCATCGAGCAGTCCATCGCGGAAAGGTCCAAACGGTTCGGCCCTGACCATCCGATGATCTCCGACTTCTTGATCATCAAGGCAGCCGGTGATCTTCGTCGCGGCCGAGTCGCGGACGCACGCAAGGAGACCGAGCATGCACTCGAGATCCGCCGCCGAGCGTATCCACCGAATCACTTCAAGATCATCGACGCGACCTTGCAACTCGCAGAGGTCATCGAGGCCGAGGGCGATGCCGATCATGCACGCGAGCTCGACGAGCAAGCGCTAGCCGGCGCAGACGTCGACGATCTAAGCGAACTGGTGACGCTCATGCAGCTGCACCTCGACATCGGCATGATCGACGCTGGCAAGCAGGGCGCGGTCGCGCATGCAAGCGCGATCAGTCATCTTCAGAAGGCGGTCGCGTTGGCGCGCGATCGCGTGGGACCGAATTCGCTGGAGCTCGCGAGCGCGCTGATCGGATACGGTCAGGTTCAATCTGAGGACGATGTCGACGTCTCGCTGCGAACGCTCGAGGAGGCGCGCGCGATCTTCGCAAGCAACCACGACAGTCGAGCAGCCGCGGCGGGCACAGCGATGGCGCTAATCGCAGTCAAAGCCAAGCGGTTCGAGCAAGCTCGGGCGTTCGCCGAGCCCGCGCTCGCACAGCTCGATGCCAATGCTCCACTGAACCAAGTCGGCTTTATCAAGTGGTCGCTCGCGCAAGCGCTCGCAGAGACGCACGGCGATCCCGCGCGCACGCGCCAGCTCGCCCTCGACGCTAAGGCCGCGTTCCTGCAACTGGGGCCGGCCTTCGCTGGCAACGCGACCGACATCGACGCGTTCCTGGCGAAACATAAGTAGAGCGCCGCGCCGCGCACGTGCGACACCTCGCGCGACGTGCGAACGGCGGTCGCGCAGCCGGTGTCAGCGTGGATCCGCTGACTGCGACGTCGCCGGCGCGATAGTTCGAGCATGCGAATCACTGCACTCGCGATCGCAGTAACGCTCGCGCTCTCCCACCGCGCGCTCGCCGACGATGGCGTGCACGGTTTTGTCGCCGGAGACGGCCAGCTGTCCGGGCGGGTCACCGACGGCGACGGCCGAGCACAACCAGGGGCCGAGGTCCATATCGCATCGCGAACCACCGGCGAGCGCATCATCAAGACCGATCGCAACGGCGACTACCGCGTCGACCTCAGCAGCGCACCCGCGTTCGTCTACGTCTACGGCGAGCTCCGGATCAGCGGCACGACCGCATCGAGCGAAGCGGGCGGCGGCGGCGAAGCGATCGAGATGCGCGAAGCGATCGCGCCAGCGGTCATGCCAAAGCCGAAGCACCGCCCGGCGATCCCGCCGTACTCCGCCGCCGCGGTGGATCACAACACGTGGCTGCGCGCGTGGCTGCTGCTCGACGTCTCGCCATCCGGCGCGGTGACCCGCGTGAAGTTGCTCGACCGCCCCGGGTTCGAGCTCGATGCGATCGCGGTGCGCGCGGCGTTCGAGCTGACGTTCGACCCGGCGCGCGATCGCGCGGACCGCCCGGTTCGCGCACAGGTCGTGTGGTCGTTCGACTGGCCGCCCTACTGGTGGTTGATCCGGTTCGAGAACGCGAACCTGACGAGGATGCCGGACGAAGCATGGTCATTGCCCTGTCGCCAGCCCGGTGGGATGTGGACGTATCTGCGCGCATGCACTCCGCCGACGATCGCGAACGCCGTGGAGACGCCGTGGCTCGAGCGACGGGCGCCGTGAGGCTCGCGCTCTCACTCGCGTTGCACGTCGCGGTGATCGCCGCGCTGCTCGCGCTGGTCCCGCGCAGCGATCGCCCGGCTTCGGCGTCGGCCGCGGCAATCGACGTCACGATCGTGCGACCGCCCGCGCCCGTCGAGCGCCAGCCGGAGCCCGCGCCCGCGCCCGTTGCACCGCCGGCACGACCGGCTCGCGTCACGCGCGTTGTGACGCGGTCGTCCGCGGCGCCGAGCGACGGCAGCGGCAGCGGCGACGGCAGCGGCGACGGCAGCGGCAGCGGCGACGGCAGCGGCGACGGCAGCGGCGACGGCAGCGGCAGCGGCGACGGCGGTGGCGACGGCGGCGGCGGTGACGGGGGCGGCACGGCTCGCAACCTCACGACCAAGCCGATCGCGCTCGGCTTTCACCGCGCGCAGCTGCCGTACACGCGCGCCGCGCTCGAAGCCCAGGTCGAAGGCGACGTCATGATCAGCGTGCTGGTCGGCGTCGACGGCAAGGTGCACGACACCCGGCTCGCTCGCGGCCTCGGTTACGGCCTCGATGCGATCGCGCTGTCCCTCGCGCCGCAGCTCGAGTTTCGTCCGGCGCACGACGCGCTCGGCCATGACACCACCACGTGGATCACGTGGCGGTTTCACTTCGCGCCCCCGCACCCCGGAGCC
>CAZDGY010000368.1:0-6555 GCA_964504685.1 uncultured Kofleriaceae bacterium
CCGGCGAGCGCGTCGAGACGCGCGCGAAACCCGGTGAACCGATCGTAGAGCGCCTTCGCCATCCCGAGTGCTTGCGCGCCTTGACCGGGGAACAGCATCGCGATCGTCCGCGCCGCTTCGGGCAGCGGCGTCGCCGAGAACCGGATCCCGGGAGCCACGTCGATCCGGCGGGCCGGGGCAAGCCCATCCCGCTCCATGTTGGGCCCCAGCACGACCAGCTTGGCCGCTTCGAGCCGCTGGCGCAGCTCGGCGTGGCTACGCGCGGTGAATCCGACGCGCGCGTCGTGCAGGCCGCGGGTTGCGAGCGTGTACGCGTGATCGGCGAGCGGAACTGCATCATCGATCGCGAGTGCGAGCGCGCCGAGGTGAGCCGCGAGCAGCTCCGGCGTTGCCGCCGAGATCACAAATGGCTGCGGCTGGACGATCGCGAGGTTCGGGCTGACCGCGACGCTCGCGCGTCGAGTCGCGGCGCCGGGCGGCGCTTGCTCGAGCACGAGGTGGCAGTTCGTGCCGCCGAACCCGAACGAGCTGACCGCAGCGCGGCGGGGCAGGCCGGGCTTGGTCGCGAACGGCAGGGTCTGCATCGGCACGCGGAAGCCGGTGCCGGCGAGCTGCAGTTTGTCATGCGGCTTTGCAAACCCGGCTTGCGCGGGAATTGTCGCGCGATCCAGCACGAGCGCTGCCTTGATGAGCCCGGCGACGCCGGCCGCGCTCATCGTGTGACCGATGTTCGCTTTGACCGAGGTCAGCGCGACATCGAGCGGCCCTTGCGCATGGCTCGTGAAGTAGTCGCGTAGCGCGCCGACTTCGGTCGCGTCGCCGACCGCGGTTGCGGTGCCGTGCGCTTCGATGAAGCCGATCGTGTCGGGGGTGAAATCGACCTCGGCGTGGGCGCGCTCGATCGCGTCGAGCTGGCCTTCGGGGCGCGGCGTCATTGGGCCTTCGCCCCGGCCGTCGTTGTTGATGCCCGCGCCGCGGATGATCGCGTAGATCCGATCGCCGTCGCGCATCGCATCGTCGAGCCGCTTGAGCACGACCGCGCCCGCGCCTTCGCCGAGCACGAAGCCGTCGGCCTTCTCGTCGAACGGCCGGCACGCGTCGGTCGGCGAGATCGCGCCGATCCGCGAGAACCCGACGAGGTTGTCGGGCGTCAGGTTCAGGTACACGCCGCCCGCGATCGCGACGTCGCAGATCCCGGCGCGCAAGTACAGCACCGCGTCGTAGGTCGCGACGAGCGACGAGCTACACGCCGCATCGATCGTGAACGCCGGCCCGCGCAGATCGAACGTCTGCGCGACCGTGGCGGCGGCCATGTTGAGCAAGTTGCCCGCGATCGTGAACGCGCGCAGCGGCGTGACGTCCTCGACCATCGCATCGCCGAACTCGGTGGGCAGGCCCGGAGCGCGGCCGAATTGACCGGCCATCATCGCCTTCACGCGCAGGCGGCTCGTGATCAGATCTTTGTATTCCGAGACGCTCGCGCCGACGAACACGCCGGTGCGCGAGCCGGCGAGCGCTTTTTCGTCGCGACCGGAGTCCTCGAGTGCGACGCGGACGGCGTCGAGCAGCAGCCGATGCTGCGGGTCCATGACCGAGACGCGCAGCGGCGCGAGCCCGTAGTGCAGCGCCGCAAAAGATTTCACGTCATCGAGCAACCCGACCTTGCGCGCGTAGGTCTTGTCGATCGCACGTGGGCTCGCGTCGTAAAACAGCTCGTGATTCCAGCGCTCGGCCGGAATTTCGGAGAAACACGCGCGCGCAGACGTGATGTTGCGCCAATAGGCGCCGACGTCGCGGGCCTCCGGGAACCGGCAGCCCATTCCGACGATCGCGATGTCTCGCGCGCCGTGGGTCATGCGCGAGCTTCGGGTACCGCAGGATCGCGGCGATCGTAACCGACGAGCTCGCCGCGAGTCAGGCCGATGGCCTTCAGCACGGGCAACCAGACTTCGCGCACGAACGCGCCGCGATCCATCCCGGCCTGGCGCATGAACTCGACGCGATCGCCGTAGTCGGGCACCAAGTCGTAGGCGGGCATCGTGAAGTGACGGAAGACGTGCGCGAGGTCGCGCTTCATGCCCTCGGCGTCCTCTTCGAGCAGCACGCGCGACACCGACGCGTAGAACCCGAAGTGCGCGATCTCGTCGCGCGCGACCAGGCCGTAGATCGCGGCGAGCAGCTCGTCGCCTTTGTCGATCGCGAGCTGTTTGTGCTTCTTGTAGAACACGTAGGTCGTCAGCTCTTGGATCATTCCGTACGCCGACATCTGGCGCGCGGTCGGGAACGGCAGCGACCACTTCTTCGTCAGGATCGACTGCTCGTAGTCGTAGATCTGATCGGTCGTACGCTGACCGGTGCGCACGAGATACTCGCGCAACGCGAGCGAGTGCTTCGATTCCTCGTAGCCCCAGTTCGCCATGAACCACGCGGTGCCGAAGTTCTCGCGCATCACGTTGATGCCCTGGCCGACGTAATCGGGCAGGTACATCTCGACGCCGCAGTACGTCTCGGCGCACAGCGCGAGCACGGGGTCCTTCGGACACGACGCGACCTTGTCCCACGGGACGTCGTCGAAGATGCTCCACCGCCGATGCTTCTCCGCTTTCTCGAAGAAGGTCATGTACTCGCGGTACAGCTTTTCAGACGTGGCGCGGGATACTGCCATGGGCGTTACGCTGCTTTGACCGACTTGGAGACGAGCGCTTCGAGGTCGCGCAGCGTCGTGAGCCGCGACAGGTCGTCGTCGTTGAAGCGGATCGAGAGCCGATTCTCGAACACGCCGATGGTCTCCATCACGGCGACCGAGTCCATCGCGAGCTCGGAGAACTTGCTGTCGAGCGTGAGCCCTTCGAGCGTGCGGCCGTCGGCCTCGAATGCGGCCTCGGTGAATAGCTTGATGATGTCGATCGGCTGAGCGGTCATGTCGTTACTCCCTTACGCGTCGATCCGGCGCAGCGAGTACTGCGCCAACGATTGATAGTGCATCTCGAACCCGCGGACGCAGGTCGACAGATAACGGTCGTAGTCGGCAAAGAGCTGCGGGCTCCAGCGCTTCTCGATCAGCTCCTTGTGATCGCGCAGCCGCGACCGCCAGTGCTCGCACGTGCGGCCGTAGTGCTCGCGCCGGGTCTGGACCTCGACCACTTCCCAGTACGGGTTGACTGCCGCGATCACTTCTTCGAGGCGCAGCGAGATGCCGCCGGGGAAGATCGTGTAGGTCAGCCAGCCGATGTCGCGGATGTCCTCGCGGATGCGCGGCACGCGGTTGCGCAGGATCGTCTGCAGACCGAAGTGCGCGCCCGGGTTCGTCCACTCGTGGGCGAGCCGGAAGTAGTTGCGGTACATCTCGACGTGCTTGCCGGCGCGAGCTTCCTCGGGCGAGCAGATGTGCTCCATCATGCAGATCGAGATCACCGAGTCGAACTTCACGGTCGGCTGGTAGTCGAGGTACGACACGACGCTCGCGGTAACACCGGGCAGCTTGCGCGCCGCGATCTCGTTCGCCTGCGCGGTCGACAGCGTGATGCCGTGGGCCTCCCGCACGCCACGTGATGTCGTCTGGAACTCGAGGTTGGCGCCCCAGCCGCAGCCGATGTCGAGCAGCTTGCCCTCGGGCCGCACGTGCGCGGCGTCGGCGAGCCAGCCGAGCTTCTTCAGCTGCGCCTTCTCGAGGCTACCGGCCGGCTTAGCGCCGGGCGCGGTCTTGATCGCGAGGTCGGCCTCTTCGAACAAGCCGCACGTGTAGTTCATGCGCTCGTCCAGCCACAGCCGGAAGAACTCGTTGTCGACGTCGTACGAGACTTCGATATCTTTCTGCGTCGAACCCATTTAGCGATCCTCCAGATCACGACCAGGAGCACTCTTCGCGAGCCAGCCGAGGCCGAGTCGCGTACCGACGGTGTGACGAACGCGCGAGACGAAGCTCGCGGCGACATGCTTCGCGAGCGCGAGCTTCTGCGCGCCAGACGACAAGCTGCGCACGCCTTCCTTGCCGAGCGAACCGGCGAGGTAGTCGGTGCGCGTCTTCTGGCGTTGGACCTTGCCGGACGTCGTCTTCGGCAGCTCGCCAACGCCGAGCAGCGTGACGTCGCCGACCACGAGCGACATGTCCTCCGACACGTGTGCCTTGATCGCCTGGGCGATCTGCTTGCGCTTGTCGGCGTCGGGTTCCGAAGTCTCGGCGACGACGACGACCTCCTCGGAGGTCGCCCCCGGAACCGAGAACACGACGACGTTGCCTTTGCGGACACCGGCGACTTCCTCGACCAACCACTCGATCCCTTGCGGGTAGTAGTTGCGACCGTGGACGATCAGGATGTCCTTCTTGCGACCCGAGATGTACAGGTTGCCGTCGGCGATGTAGCCGAGGTCGCCGGTGCACAGCCAGCCGTCGCTGCGGAACACGTTCGCCGACACCTCGGCGTTGCGGAAATACCCAGCCGCCACCGAGGGCCCGCGAAACCGGATCTCGCCGATCTGGCGCTCGCCGAGCTTGTGATGGTTGTCGTCGAAGATCCCGAGCTCGTGGCCGGGGAACGGCTTGCCGCACGACACCAGCTCGAGCGCGCCGAGCGCCGTCGCCGGCACCGCCTTGCGCTCGGCGTAGCACGCGTCCGGATCGATCGCGTCGACGTGGAGCTCGGCGGCGAGCGGCACGAAGCTCATCGCGAGCGTTGCTTCGGCCATGCCGTAACACGGCAGCAGCACGTTCGACTTGAGCTTGGCGGCGGCGAACTTGTCGAGGAACGCGCGCATCGTGCCGGCGTGGATCGGTTCGGCGCCGCAACCTACAGTGCGCAGGCACGACAGGTCCCACTTCGCGAGATCGGCGTCGCTCGCGCGCTTGGTCAGCCGCGCGAACGCGAAGTTCGGCGCGAACGTGATCGTGCCGCGATGGCGATCGATCACGTCCATCCACAGCGTGGGCCGCTTCACGAACGACAGCGTCGGCATGAACACCGCCGGCAGCGTCGCGATCAGCGGGGCGAGCACGAAGCCGATCAAACCCATGTCGTGGTAGAGCGGCAACCACGAGATCGCCTTGTCGGTCTCCGGATCGATCTCGAGGCCGGGGAACATGATCCCGATCGCGTTCGCGCACAGGCTCGCGTGGGTGACGACGACGCCCTTCGGCGCCGAGGTCGAGCCCGACGTGAACTGCAAGAACACCGGGTCGGTCGGAACGATTTCGGGCGTCGGCGCGGTGGACTCGGTCCGCGACGCGAGCTCTTCGACCGTGATGAGGTCGCGCGCGGTCGGCACGCGCGGCATCACCGACCACAAGACTTTTTGCACCTGCGCGGTCGCGATCACGAGATCGACCGCGGCGGCGTTGAGCGTGCGGACCATGCCGCCGAGATACGCGTCGAGCCGGCCGAGCGACAGCGGCGGATACAGCGGCACCGGCACGATGCCGGCGGTGACCGCGCCGAGGAACGTCAGCACGAACTCGGTCGCATCTGGGATGACGAGCGCGACGCGATCGCCTTTGCGCAGGCCCATGCCGGCGAGCTGCCGACCGCGCTTGCGCGCTTCTTCGACCAACCGCCGGAAGCCGTAGATCGTCTCGCTACCGTCGGCAGCGACGAACGCGTAGCCGCGCGTATCGCCGATCAGATGGCATTGCTCGAGCGCGTCGAGCAGCGTCTTCGGGTTGGTCGCGGTCATCGGGCGACGCGGGGTCGCTTCCGCACGCGCGACCGGAGCGGTCGGGCGAGCGTCATCTCGAACGAGCTCGGGCTTCACGCGATCCTCCCGGTCTGGCGCAGCCAGTCGAGCGTGGGGCCCAACGTCTCGCGCGCCGAGCGGAACTCGACACCGAGCTCGCGCTTTGCTTTCGCGTTCGACATGAACCAGTACTTCGTGGCGTACGGAATGACGTGGGCGTTGAACGGCAACGGTAGGTGAAACTTGGTCCCGATCGTCGCGATTGCTTTGATCACTGCGTTCGGGACTTTGAGGATCGTCTTCTTCTGCCCGAGCAGATCGAGCGAGAGCTTCGCGAGGTCCTGCACGCTGAGGTTGTCGCCGCCGAGGATGTAGCGCTCGCCGACGCGGCCCTTTTCGAGCGCGCGCACGATCGCGAGCGCGACGTCGTCGATGTAGACGACCGAGGTGCCGCCGCTGCACACCAACACCGGCTTGCTCTTTGCGAAGTCGATCAGGTTGCACGCGGTGATCAGCGCGGTGTCGTTCGGCCCGTAGACTTCGCCCGGGTTGACGATAACGACCGGCACGCCGTCGCGCACCGCGGCCATGCACATCGCTTCCGCGCGGCGCTTGCAGCGCGAGTACTTGAGGTGCGCGTCGGGCACGGTCCAGTCGGACGCCTCGTCGAACTGCTTCGGCCGATCCGAGCCGTTGACCGCGAGGATGCTGGACACGAACACGACGCGAGTGCCCGGCTTGGCCTTCGCAGTCGCGAGCACGTTGCGGGTGCCGCCCTCGACCACCTCATCCATTAGAGGCGAGTCGATCTGATCCCACGCGGACAGGCTCGCGAGGTGGATGATCGCGTCGCAGCCAGAGGCCGCTTCGGTGATCGAAGCAGCGTCA
>CAZDGY010000369.1:0-6555 GCA_964504685.1 uncultured Kofleriaceae bacterium
ACTCGACCCGCACGACCGATCGTACGCCGAGCGCCTCGCTCGTCGAGCGACGCACGAAGGTTCGGTGTCCGACGTCTCGCGCCGTGCGCTGCTCGACGCCGATCGTGCGCTGCGCCGCGAACACCTCGGCGCGGTACCGGTGCTACAGATCCTCGACGAAGTGCTGTTCGACGTCCCCGAGGCCGAGCTCGCCGTCGCCGCTCGCGTCGCATCGGATGCGATGCGCCACGCATTCGAGCTCGAAGTGCCGCTCGTCGTCGGTGTCGAGGTCGGCAGCAACTGGGCCGACCTCGAGAAGTTGCCGCTCACCTAGTCGTCGCGAAGAGGTTGGTCAGGGCGCGACGCGGATCAGCACGTCGAGCGGTGCTTGGTCCGGACCGATGATCGGCATGCCGTAGCTATACGGTGCCCCTGTAGAGATCGAGACGAACAGGTCGCCGGTGACCTTGCCGTAGGCGACGCCGGCCCCCGAATCGTCGGCGCCGGTCGTGATCAGGTGGTCCCAGATCTTCGAACCGTCCGCGCTGCTGAACTCGGCGAGATACGCATCGAGCCCGCCGTCTGTCGCCATGCCGTTTAGCGCGCCGGCGACGTTGCCGGTCCACGCGACGTGTCCGTTGTTGTCGACCGCGATCCGTCCAGCGTTCTCGTTGTTCACGCTGCCGAACGAGATCGCCCAGATCGGCGAGCCGTTCGTGCCGTCGAGCTTCGCGATGAAGTGATCGACACCGCCGACCGAGGTCAGCGCGATCGTGCCGAACGAGATCGACGTGGTGAACGTGCCGGTGAGGTAAACGTCGCCTTTCGCGTCGAGCACTACGCTGACATCGCGGTCGTCGCCGGGTCCGCCGTACGTGACCGCCCAGATGCCCGTGCCGGTCGAATCGAGCTTCGCGATCCACATGTCGAGACCGCCGCCGACCGACGTCACCACCGCGGCCGTGCCGCCGAAGCTGATCGTCTCGGCGTTGTCGTAGAAGCCGGACAACACGAGCGTCGTGAGGTCGGTGTCGAGTGTCGCGACACCGCCGCTACTGACCTCGTCGCGGCCAGCGCCGCCGTACTGCTTCATCACGTTCACCGCGCCGGTGAAGATGTTGAAGTTGACGAGGAACGCGTCGCGGCCGCCGGCCGACGTCAACGCGAGGTTCGTCGACGGCCCGATGAACATGCAGCTCGGCTCGAACCAGCCCGCGCCCCAGATCGTGCTGCCCGGGCCGCGCGCGCTCGCGAGAAATTTATCCGAGCCCGGCCCGACGAGCCGTGCGTCCCAATCGGCGACGCCGTTCGAATACGCGCCGATGTAGCCGTCCTCGACCGGCGTGCCGCCACCGGACAGCGGCCCGAGCCCGAGATCGATCGTCTTGTCGCCTTCGGTGACGCCGGAGACCATCGGGTTGCCGTTCGACGCGACAATCGCGAGCAGCCCGAACTCGGACCCGACGTTGCCATGATCGACCGCGTAGAGGTTCGTGCCGTCGGCCTCGGTGAACTCCGCGATGACGAGATCCGCGTTGCCCGCCGAGGTCAGCAGCGTGCCGTTGATGTTCGCGGTCGTGTAGAGGTAGGCGGGGGTCACGATGCCCGACGCGCCAGACGCGATCGTCTGCGTCTGGATCTGCGATAGCGAGCGGATCCACACGAAGTCGCCGGGCGGAAGATGCTCGGCATCGGCCTGCAGGTCGCCCGATCCACCGTCACCGCCGCCGGTGAAGTGCGCGAGCGGCACGTTGCAACCGGCGAGCGCGAGCACGAGGGTGAGCCGGTTCATCAGAACCGCCCCATGACGGCGAACCCGCCGCCATGTGAGCCGACACTTGCGGTGACGCTGACCGGCCGCTCGGGCCCGCCGGTGAACCACAACGTGCCGGCGACGATCGCGGCGACTGCACCGATCGCAAAGCCAGAGTCGGCTTCGAACGCGCGCGTGTGCGCGGTCGAGATCAGCGAGTTCGCGGCATCGGCCTGCGCGCACGCGACCGCCGGATCGGGACACAGCGAGTAGGCGTCGTTCTTCTTCGACTGCGCGGAGCTGCCGAGCAAAGCCCCGGCGACGGTCGCGCCCGCGCCGACGACGAGCACCGCGACCGCGACCTTGCGCTTCGTCGTGAACGAGCTCGGCATCGGCCGAGGCCGGTCATCGTCGCGGTCCTTGTCTTTGTCTGGGTGCTTGTTGCCGACGATGGGCGGCGAGCTCGGCTCCGCAGCGAGCGCCGGCATGGTCAGCGAGATGTCGCCATGCTCGAGCGGCACCTTCGCGGTTTCTTTCCAGCCGACGTAACCCGGCGCGGAAGCCGCGATCGTGTAGTCGCCGCCGTCGATCGGGACGGCGCGATTCCACAGCCCGGGATCGAACGGCTTGCCATCGCGGGTCAGTGCGAGGCCTTCGACGCGATTCTTCGCCGGCACGTTGACGGTCAGGTACGACAGCCGCGGCTCGAGAGCGGTCACTCGCGCGGTCGCGAGCTTCTGCTTACGCGGATCCTTCACGCGGGTCAGCGCATCCTTGTAAGCCGACCACGCCGCTGCGAGTTGGCCGTTCTGCTCGCGACACTCGCCCAAGCGGATCAGCGTGCCGGCACGCGGCTCGATCCGGTTCGACGCCTCGAACGCGTCGCACGCCTGGACGACCTTGCCCTGCTTCAACAGTTTGTCTCCGTCGTTGAACAATGCCTCGGCATCGGCGCTCTGCGCGCTCGCGCGTCCGGACACCACCGCGACGATCAGCGCGCTAGTCGCCGCGATCGATGACCACGGGCGTCGCAGACCCAGACCCAGTCGAGCTCGCATGGCCGATCTTCCCCCCAACCGGTCGATGAGGCCCTTTGGCGCCGATCTCCGGTGGAGCCGCAATTGTACCTGCGTCGGCCGGCGGAATGATCGCCGGCGCCGAAGCATCGGGAATCCCGGCATCCGGGGGCGTCGCGACGGTGGCGGGAATCACAGCTTGGGGCGGCGGGGTTGGAGCATGGGCTTCGGGGGCAGGCGCAGCGGCAGGCACGGGCGGCTCGGTCGCAGGCTCGACGTGGCGTCGCGTCGCGTAGATGGTTGTTCCGATCATGAGCGCGAGCGCGATCGCCGCCGCCGAAATGATCACCGGCCAGCGACTGCGCGAGCGCGGCGAGGTGTGCTGACCGCTCGCGTTCGTGATCGTCGATGGCTTCTCCAGCACGTCGGCGAGCGACACCAACGGCGGCGACGGATACGTGCCCGGTGACGACGGCGAGTGCGCCAACGGCGCATGCCGCGGCAGCTCGACCGAGATCGTAGGCTGACTCGAGTGATAGAGGATCTGTTCGACCTGGCCGAGCGCGCCCGCGAGCTCGGTCATCGACTGGAAGCGCTGGCCCGGGTCCTTCTGCAGGCAGCGCTGGAGGATCAGATCGAGCATGTCGGGGAGATCCGGCACCGCCGCCGCGGCGAACGGTGGCGGCTCGCGGAGATGCGCTGCGATCACGTCGCCAGAGCCTTGGCCGGTGAACGGCGGTTGGCCGGTGAGCAGCTTGAACATCACGCACGCGATCGAATAGATGTCCGAGCGATGGTCGACGTCGCCGGCGCCGCGGCACTGCTCGGGCGACATGTACACCGGCGTGCCGATCAGCATGCCGGTGCGAGTCTTGTGCATGTCGGGCACATCGCCGGACAACTTCGCGATGCCGAAGTCGAGGATCTTCGGCCGCTCGCCACCGGTGACCGCCGGATCGCCGACGATGAACAGGTTGTCCGGCTTGAGATCGCGATGGACGATGCCCTTGGCGTGCGCGGCGGCGAGCGAAGTGCACGCCATCCGGATCAAGCGCACGCAGTCCGACGCCTTGAACCGGCCGAGCCGCCGACCGCGCGAGGTCATCGACTCGCCCTCGAGCAGCTCCATCACGATGAACGCGCTGCCGTCGGTGTGATGCCCGAAGTCGAACACCTGGACGATGCCCGGATCGGAAATTTGCGTGACCGCCCGCGCCTCGTTGAAGAACCGCCGGACGACGTTCTGATCCGCGGACAGCGCCGGCAGCAGGACCTTGATCGCCGCCTTGCGCCCGAGCAGCGTGTGCTCGCCGAGATAGACGGCACCCATGCCGCCCTCGCCGATCTTCTTGAGGACGTTGTACGCCCCTATCGTGGGCAGCTCGGCCACAACCCGAAAGTTAACACGGCTCGCCGTAGCACGCCGCCCCGCGGATTACGCGCCCGGAATCGTCGAGGGTTAACACCTCGGTAACCAGCCGCCGCCCGACGCTGCGGTAGTGGATGACGATCGAGCGGACCCCCGCGTACACGCCGAGGAGCTCGAACCGGATCCGTGGCTCCATGCCGAGCGCCGGTCCCCAGTACGCGCGAATCGCCGCTTTGCCGCGCAACACGCCGCTCGGCTCCTTCATCCGTTCGATGATCACCGGCGACGACATCTCGAAGTCATCGCTGTAGTGCGCGAGAATGCGTTCGAGATCGTGAGAGTTCCAAGCCGCGACCCATTCGTCGGCGAACGCGCGCGCGGTGGCCATCGGGATGACGACTGACGACATTCCCGAGTCGTAGCGCGGATCTCGCGCCCAGTGTCAGTTGTTCGGTGCACCTTGCGCGATCCACCGCCGTACGATGTCGCGCGTGGTCACCGCGAGCGTGACCCCCGAATCCGATGGCATCGAGTGCATGCAGTCGCCGCCGGTGCACGATTGCTCGAACACACACTGATCGCCATCGAGCTTGTGCATCAGATAGCTCATCGACGGATCGCCCGGGGTCACGAAGTTCATCGAGTGCAGCTCGCCACTCGAGATCGAGACGATCGAGGTCAAGACCGTGCCCGAGTCCGAGCCGTTGGCGGTCGACGAGCCGAGAAACACGCTACCGGTCGGGTTGTCCTGCGAGCCGTGGCAGGAGCTCGTGCCGCAGTTGTCGTCGAACACCTTCATCACGTCGGTCTTGAACGACACCGATGGCGCCATCAAGTCTTCCGACATCGGTACCGCGTATTCGACGCACGGACCGGCATCCGGAGTCCATACCGGCGGATCGGTGCCGCACGCGCCGGCAAGCAGCGCGAGCGCGAGCGCGGCGTGCGCCGGCCGCAACATCAGGCAATCGCTCCCGAGACGACCTTGCCGAACGTGATCGCCGATTCGATGAACCCGTCATCGACACCGACCGCACTGAGCACGGTCTTGCCGAACGACGCGAGCGAATCGACGGGCGCGATATCGCCGGAACCATCGGCCTGACCGGCGCCGCTCGACGAGCTGATCGACACCGCGCCATAGTCGCCGGTGGTGAGCGGAGCGACGCCGCCGATGATGCCGCCCTTGAACGGCTTGCCGATCGTCAGCGACACCTGGTGATTCGGGTTGTGCTGGCGACCGTCGATGTTGCCTGGCCCGATCGTCCGGCCGAACACGTTGAGCGTCACGAACGACACTTGGTCTTGCAGCCCGACCGCCGCCAACGATGACATCAACGACACGATCGACGCGAAGCCGGTCGTGGTCTGTGTCGCTTCGTTCGCGAGCGCGGTGTCGTTGTGATTATCGCCGCCGAACGGGATGTGGATCGCGATCACCGGCGTGACGTTCATCTGGATCAGCGTGATCGCCGCGGTGATCTGCGAGGCGACCGTGTTGTCGGCGATCGACGACAACGCCGACAGCAGATCTTGGCGAATCCCGCGAACCTGTTGCTGCGAGATGACGAGCGAGTCGATATAGGCTTTCTGGGCCTTCGTCGCGCCGCCCGAGAACGCGTCGTTGATCTGAGCGAGCGTCTGATCGCGCAGGCTCTGTAGATTGGTCAGGTTCATCAGCGGCCCGTCGGGATTCGTCAGCGTCGCCTTGAGGGCGAGCGGCGGAATGATCGGCTGGGGCTGACCTTGGAAGCTCAGGCCCTCGCTCGGATTGCTCGCCCCGAGCGTGATCGGCTGCTGCTGCAGAGTGCCGAGGCACGGTGCAAGCTGCTTGGACAGCAGCGATGGCAACATCTCGTTCGGCGTCGTCGTGCCTACCAAGGCGAGCACGTCCGGCTCCTTCGGATGAACCGGTGTGTTCGTCATGATGTGCCAGACGTTCATTCGATCGAGCACGTTCTGCGGCAGCGTCGTCCACGGCAGCGCTGCGCTCGTCGCTTGACCGCCGATCATCATTGCCTTCTGCGGCATCAGCACCTGATCGAGGCAGTGCGCGATGTTCGGATCGTTGTACGTGCCAGGAGCGTTGGCGTTGAGCGGATCACCCAGCCCCGACGTTCCGAAGATGACGTACTGCGCCTTCGACTTGTCGCCGCACGTCGGGACCGTGCCATCGGCGAACGCTCGGCGGCCCTCCAGCAACACGGAGGCGGGGATGCCGGTGACGAGCGCGCGCAGGCCGATATAGCTCGCGCCGAACAGCGCCGACGACAACACAGATCTACGGTTGATCTTCATGGCGGCTCCTTACATCCCGATCCCGATAAAGGACGGCGACAGACACGCGGCGACGAACGTCGAGCGCAGCGCATCGGTGGCAGGGCAGCCCTGCTGCATCGCGGCATTGAAGTGATCGGTCAGCGCGGCGGTGACGAGCG
>CAZDGY010000370.1:0-6530 GCA_964504685.1 uncultured Kofleriaceae bacterium
CACTGGCCTGACACGCGGCGAGCGAGACGACTATGGCGACAGCGCGTTGCATCGACGATCGCGACGATACCTCAGCCCGAGACCGATCGACTCCTTAGGTCGAGGGGCCCCGTTGACGGGCCCGGTCATGCGAGCTGCGGCCGAGCCAGATCGACGCGCTCGGGATCGAGCCGTTTCGCCGCGAACCGGGACAGCAGCTCGCTGGTGCCATGGCTGCGCGCGAGCGCCAACTCCGCGGGATAGAGCGGGCACAGCGCGAGGAACTCGATCGTCCGGCCGACGATCGCGAGCGGCGGCACCCGCGAGCTCGCGAGGAACAGCACCGCGTCGAAGTCGGTGGCGCGAGGCCCACCGGGCGGCGACATCGGCCCGGTCGTCTCGCGCGGCCGGTACGCGAGCGAGTGGCGGTGCGGCATGCGTGCGAGGTATCGCAGCCAGCCGATCGGCCAGAACCAGCGCGGATCGGTGAGGTCGGCGTCGGCGAACCGCCAGTCCGCGGGCAGCTCGACTACGAGCTCGGTGTAGACACCCGCGGTCTTACCGTCGAGTCCGGTGGGGAACAGCGGGAGCTCCGCCATGCCGCTGGTCGCGAGCACGACGGCGTCATCGGTCCGCACCGCGTGAACGTCGACGTGAACCCAGCGCGAGTCGCGGTCGTGATAGACCGACGCGATCGGTGCGACGTGATGTGCGATGTGGGCCGCGATCGCCTCGATCAACACGCGATCGCCTTCGCTCTTGGTCGCCGGTTTCTCGGGCAACCGGTCGTGTACGATCACCGGCTGTGCGCGCGGAGCTCGCGTCCCGCCGTCGACCCACGCGCGGTAGCGCGTGATCGCGGTGTCGCGATCTCCACCGAGCACCTCGCGCAGCGTCGCCGCGATGCGGGCGCGGTGGGCCTCGGTCGCGCGCGCCACCTTCGGCTCCCGCATCAGCTCGGCCAGCGGGCGCTTGCGGTTCGCCGCGATCATCGGTTTGGCCTCGGGCGTCGCGGACCACAGGGTCGCCGGCACGAGCGTCGCGAGCGTCGCGAGCGAGCTGCGGCGAGCCTCGGGATCGCCGAGCGCGATGACGTAGAGCGCCACCACGAACGGCGACGGCTCGACCGCACCGGCGCGCGCTGCCTCGACGTCCTCGGGCGAGGCCTCGCCACGTGCCCACCGCTCGATCACCGCAATTGCGTCGCGAGTCGCCGGCCGGGCCTTGTCGAGCGACGGCGCCAGCTGGCGCACCAGCAAGCACGCTGCGAGCGCGACGAGCTCGCGATCTTCGGCGAGCCCGAGAAGCGCTGCGGCGAGGTCGAGCTCGTGCGGCATTCACCCGATCCATCACGGCGCGAGGCGCAACGTCAAGCCGCGTTCTCACTTCGCAACATCGTCGGTGGCCGCGTCCGAGTCGCACGCACGACCACTGCACCGATGACGATCGCGCCGCCGGCAAGCGCCCACGGCCCGGGCCGTTCACCGAACGCGAGTGCGACCCAGATCGGCGACACGATCGGCTCGATCACCGGCATCAACATCGCCTCGAGAGCGGTGACGTGGCGGATCGCTCCCGCGTAGCAGAGATACGCGAGCGCCTGCTGGACGACGCCGAGCGCGATCAGCGCGAGCCAGCCGTTCGCGTCTGGCGCCGGCGACGCGAAACAGAACGGCAACCCGAGTAGCGCGGCGAGCGCGTTGCCGAGCAACAACGGGCGCAGCGGATCGATGTTCGGGTCGAGCGCCGCCTTGCGCATCGTCAGCGCACCGGCCGCATAGGCGACGCCACCCGCCGCGGCGACCAGGTTGCCCGCGACGTGATCGAGCGTGAGCTGTTCGACAAAGAACAGCGCGATACCGCCGAGCACTGCCGCGATCGTCGCCCAATCGAGCCGGCTCGCCCGCTCGCCGAGAAACCACGCGCCGAGCAGCGCGACCCAGACCGGTGCCGAGTATTGGATGAGGATCGCGTTCGCAGCGGTCGTCAGTTTGTTCGCTATGACGAACAGACCGGTGCTGACCGCGAGCGCACATGCCGCCGCCCATTCCGCGCGCGCGATGTTGCGCAACGACGGTCGGCGAATCGCGTAGAGCGCCGCGGCCGCGATCCCGCCACGAACTGACCAGATGGCTAGGGGATGCCACGCGACGAGTTTGATAAGTACGCCGGCGGTGCTCCAGCACAACCCACACGCCGCGAGCAGGACGAGCGCTCGCCGATGTGCGGACATGTCGCACGCCAGAATAGCAAATTTCGCGTTGACGATTCGCGGCGATGAACCTAGATTCATTCCGGTGAGTGTTCGTTCAGCCGCACGGAAACCGACCGTCAAGCTGCGCGCGCGCGCCGCAGTCTCGACGGCGATCCTCGAAGCGGCTGAAGAAGTCGCCGCCGAGCGCGGCCTCGACGCGACCTCGACCGCCGCGATCGCCGAACGCGCGGGAGTGGCGGTCGGCACGCTCTATAACTACTTCGTAGATCGCGAAGGCCTGGTCAGCGCGCTGTTCAAGTGGCGCCGCGACCAGATCATCCCGGCGATCTTCGCAGCCGCGGAAGCGACGCGCGCGTTGCCGTTCGAACAGCGCCTACATCGCTACCTGACCGGGGTCGTCGAAGTGTTCGAGTCGTATCGCCAGTTCATCCGCGTCGCGATGTCGGCCGATCAGTCGGGCATCAAGATCAAAGGCCGCAACCCGCCGGCGGTCCTCGGCAGCGTCACCAACGAGCTCGAAGACATCCTGCGCCACGTCTCGACCGATCGCGCCGGGGAGTACGCGCGCATGCTGTTCGGCGGGCTCAAGGGCTTGCTCAACTGGCGGGTCGAAAATAATCAGCCGATGGTCTCCGACGCAGCTCTCGTCGTCGACACGTTCTTGTCTGGGATGATGCCGCGATGAGCGCGCCGGTCGGCTACATCGGTGCGCCTGGCCAGCCGGTCAACAAGTGGTTGGTCGCGGTGTCGATCGCGTTCGGTTCGCTGATGGCGACGATCGATTCGTCGATCGTGAACGTCGCGATGCCGAATATTCGCGGCGAGCTTGGCGCGAGCATTCAAGAGATCACGTGGATCTCGACCGCGTACATGGTCGCGATGGTGCTCGTCATGCCGCTGACCGGCTTCCTCGGCGGGTTCTTCGGCCAGAAGCGCGTCTATCTGCTGTCGATGGTCACGTTCGTCGCGGGCTCGGCGCTGTGCGGCACCGCGCGCAGCCTGCCGGCGCTGGTGTTCTATCGCATCCTTCAAGGGCTCGGCGGTGGTGCGTTGCAGCCGACCCAGCAAGCGATCTTGCGCCAGACGTTTCCGCCGGAAGAGCAGGGCATCGCGATGGCGATGTTCGCGATGGTCGTGATGATCGGGCCAGCGGTCGGCCCGGTGCTCGGCGGCTACATCACCGACAACTATTCGTGGCCGTGGATCTTCTACATCAACTTGCCGGTCGGCCTGATCGGCATCCTGATGACGATCCAGAACGTGCACGAGCCCGACGACGTTCGCGTCGCCAACCGCGCTCGCGCCGAAGTCATGCGCAAGAACCTCGACATCGCAGGCATCGTCCTGATGGTGATCGGCGTCGGCGCGCTGCAGTACCTGTTCGAAGAGGGCCCGCAGGACGACTGGTTCGACTCGGTCGGGATCCGGATCGCGGCATTCCTCTGTGTCTTGGGGATCGCCGGCTTCATCATACGAGAGCTGACCGCGACCGCGCCGGTCGTGAACTTGCGGCTGTTCAAGGACCCGACGTTCGCCTCGGCGACGCTGATCGCATTTGTCATGTTCGGCATGCTGATGGGCAGCATGTTCCTCTTGCCGGTGTTCGCGCAGGAGAGCCTGCACTACACCGCGACGCTGTCGGGAATCGTGCTGATGCCCCGAACCCTAGCGATGATGGCGGTGTCACCGATCGTCGGGCGGCTCTACAACAAGGTCCAGCCTGCGTTCATCGTCGGATTCGGCGTGATCTTGTTCGCGATCGGATCGTGGCAGCTCAGCCACATCTCGCTCGAGACGTCGTCGAACCAGATGATCTTCCCGCTCGTCGTCACCGGCGCGGCGTTCGCGTGCCTGTTCGTGCCGCTGACAACCGCCGCGCTCAGCAAGATCGATCGCCACCTGATGGCGGATGCGGCCGGGCTCAACTCGTTCTTGCGCCAGGTCGGCGGCTCGGTCGGTCTGACGATCTTCGCGACGATGTTCACGAACTACGCGATCGAAGCGAAGGCCGGGTTGGCGGCTCACGTCACGATGCTGCGCCCCGAGGTCGTGAGCTTCTTCGCGCAGGTCAAAGCGGCGGTGATGGCGCACGGCACTGATGCGATGTCGGCGAACGTGGCCGCGGGCGGGATGATCGGTCGTCGGCTCTACGAGCAGGCGGCGGTACTCAGCTTCGACCGCGTGTTCATGACGCAAGGCGTGTTGTTCCTCGCGGTGATTCCGCTGTTGTTCTTCCTACGCGTGCCCCGCTCGAAGTCCTCGGAGAAGGTGCACGTCGAGTTACCGATGGAGTGATTTATGGCAACTGAAGCAGAACCTCGATCTACATCAAACGGTAAAGAACCGGCCCCGACCCCGAAGGCGACGGTCGTCGCTCCGCTGCCGAGAAAGAGCAAGGCGAAGCGCGCCTACGCATTGCTGCTGAGCATGGCCGCGGTCGCGCTCGGCATCTACTTCGTGCACGGCTACATCACGCGCAACGAGGTTTCGACCGACGACGCGCAAGTCGACTCCGACGTCGTGCCGGTGTCGATCCGCGTCGGCGGGATCATCAAGAAGATGGCGGTCGAAGATAACCAGAAGGTGAAGGCGGGCGACTTGATCGCGCAGATCGACGACGCCGACTACGCCGCGAAGGTCGATGCGGCGAAGGCCGAGCTCGAGGCCGCGCAGGCGCAAGAAGACTCTGCAAGCGCGCAGGTCGACATCGTAAAGTCGACGTCGGCCGGCGGCTTGTCGTCGGCGCAGGCGATGCTGCAAGGCACCGGCGCGTCCGTGCGATCGGCACAAGCGCAGGTGCAAAGCGCCGCCGCGGCACTCGCTCGAGCGAAGGCCGATCAGGCGAAGTCCGATACCGACTACGATCGCGCGAAGAAGCTGCATGACGCCGGCGCGGTCAGTGGCCAGGCGCTCGAGACCGCGACGGCAGCGCGCGATAGCGCACACGCGGCGGTCGATGCCGCGAATGCAAACCTAGCGGCGGCGCGCGATCAACAGTCGCTGTCGGAGTCACGGGTCGCCGAGGCGCGCGGTCACGTCGAGCAATCGACGCCGGTCGCTCGTCAGATCGCGGTGGCTGAGGCTGCGAGGAAGCTGGCACACGCACATGTCGACAGCGCGGCGGCCGCGCTCAAGCTCGCCCAGCTGCAGAAGGACTACACCACTATCATCGCGCCGGCTGATGGCTACGTGTCGAAGCTCGCCGCGCACGCGGGCCAGATGGTGCAACCGGGGATCACGCTCGTCATGGTCGTACCCGAGAGGTCGTATGTCGTCGCGAACTTCAAGGAGACGCAGATCGATCGGATTCGCGCCGGCGACCCGGTCGACATCTCGATCGACGCATTCGCTTCGACGTTTCACGGCAAGGTCGAGAGCGTGTCGGCCGGTACAGGCGCGCGGTTCTCGATGATGCCGCCTGATAACGCGACCGGAAACTTCGTGAAAGTGGTGCAGCGCGTGCCGGTGAAGATCAAGTGGGACGACGGGCAGGACCTGTCGCAGCTACACGCGGGGTTGTCGGTCGAAGTCAAAGTCCATCTCCAGCATTGAGTCATATGAGTCGCACAGCCATTGTCTCTGTCATCCTCGGTCTCGCCGGCGTCGCGCACGCCGACGGTCCGCCGCCCACGCAAACCCTCACGTTCGAGAGTGCGATCCAGCTCGCGCTCGGTCTGAACCCCGACGCCGCCGCCGCGAAGGAGACCCTTGCCGGCGCCGAAGCAAAAGCCGCTGGCGTGCGCTCGCACCGCTGGGCGACGCTCAACGTCAACGCGGCGGTCGACTACTACAAAGATCCGTACATCCTCCCGTTCGGCTCGCTCGGTTCGTTCGAGCTGCACAAAGAGGAGACGACCGCGACCGTCGTCCAGATCAACCAGCCGCTCAGCGGGCTCGCTTATCTCACCGAGCTGATCGATGCCGCCGATCACCAGACCGCCGCCTCGAAGCGCGACTACGATCGGACGCGCCTCGACATCGCCTATCACACCGCAGACGCGTACATCCGCTTGCTGGAAGCGCGCGCGAGCGCCGATGTCGCGCACAAGTCGGTCGCCGACATTCAGAGCGAGCTCGATCGCGCGAAGCAACTGCGCGCGGCCGACACGTACACCGACATCGACGTGCTTCGGTTCCAATCGGCGAAAGCGGCGGCAGATCAGATCGCGGTAAAAGCGGACGCGTCGATCGAGAGCTCGCTCGGCGGGCTAACCGTGCAGCTCGGCTTGCCCGATGGTGCGCCGATCGAGATCTCCGACGATCTACCGGCGACCGTCCCACCGCCGCGACCGTCGCGAACAGCGCGAACGCAAACCCGGCATGGTTCGAAGGAATC
>CAZDGY010000371.1:0-6520 GCA_964504685.1 uncultured Kofleriaceae bacterium
AAGTCGACCTCGGCATCGCCAGGCGGCCACGCGAGGCCGTCGATCGCGTCGAACGCCTGGGACGCCGACACCTCGAGCCCATCGAGATCGACGATTACGACTCGACCGCGGGTGTCGGGCGACGAGTTCTGCTCGACGAACGCGATGTGCTTGCCGTCGTGCGAGATCCGCGGCGTATCGATCTCGCCGGTCTTGTGCGTCACGATCGTCTTGCCGATCGGAAACTCGAGTGTCGCCCCGCCCGGGCCACGCCGCGTGATCGCGATCTGCTCGCCGTCGGGCGCCCATGACGCCTCGATCACGCCTTTCGCGACCGGCGTCGCCGACCCGCTGCTCGGCATCGCGCGGGCCAGCGTGCCCCCGACGTCGGTCTTGTCCGGCAACCGGACGAGCAGCTCGTCGTGCTTCGATACATCGAGCACGCGGCCGGCGCCCTCCGGCAAGGACGCCATCAGCGGTTGGATCTGCGGCCGGACGATCCGCCATTCCTCGCCGATTCGCAGCGAGTGCACGACGTTGCGGCCGGAGCGATCGAACCGGGCAAACCACTGCGCCTGAGCGTGGTACGTGATCCGGCGCCACGCCGGACCGGCCTCGATCAGCGAAGGGAACGTCTGCGCGACGAGCGGTGTGCTCGGCGACCGGCGCCAGAGCACCACGAGCGAGGCGGCGAGCACGATGCACACCGCGGCGAGCACGATCGCGATGCGGGTGGCGCGTGCGGATCGCGGCCGGATCTCGGTGAGCGGCGTCTTCGAGATCGGCACCGTACCTTCGGCGACGACCTGCGGCGCGGCGAGCGTCGGCGCCGACTGCACGTCGGTCCTCGCGCTCGGCGTCGGCGTGACGTCGGCGCGGGTCGGCTTGGTATCGGGGACGTCGATCGCATCGAGCGCGAACGCCAGATCGGCGGCCGATTGAAACCGCGCGTCGGGCCGCTTCTCGAGACAGCGGGTGATCACGCGCGCGAGCGCGGCTGGCACGTTCGTCGGCAGCGTCGCCGGCGATAACTTGAGGATCGCGTACGACTCTTCGACGTTGGTCTCCGACTCGAACGGCCGACGGCGCGCTAACATCTCGTACAGCACGACGCCGAGCGCGAACAGATCGGCGCGAACGTCGACCGCGCCCCCCGCGACTTGCTCCGGCGCCATGTAGCCGGGCGTGCCGATCACCATGCCGGTGCCGGTCGCCGACGTGGATCCGCTGTGACCGCCGATCGTCGCGGCGCTACCGATGTCGCCGTCGCCGGGCGCGTCGCCGCGCAGCTTCGCGATGCCGAAGTCGAGGATCTTCACGCGGCCCGAGTCGGTGACGTAGATGTTGTCCGGCTTGATATCGCGGTGGACGACGCCCGCGCCGTGTGCCGCCGATAGCCCGCGCGCGATCTCGGCCGCGAGCTTGACCGCTTCGCGCATGCTCGGCGGCGACCGATCGATCATCTGGCGCAGCGAGTGGCCCTCGAGCAGCTCGGTGACGAGATACGGCACGCCGTCGTGGCGCCCGACGTCATGCAGGATCACGAGGTTCGGGTGGTTGAGCCCGCCGATCGTGCGCGCCTCCTGCTCGAACCGGCGCAAACGCTCGCCATCGTCGCGCAACGCCTCGGGCAAGACCTTGATCGCGACCGCGCGACCGAGCCGCGAGTCGAGCGCGCGATACACCACTCCCATCCCACCGGCCCCGATCCGTTTCTGGATCTCGTACGGTCCGACGCGCGTACCTGCGCTCAACTCCATCCGCGGAGTCGAGTGTACTCGCGGCGTCAGGGCAGGACGAACGACTCCTTCGAGAATTCGACCTCGGCACCATCGACGGCGACGTTGCCGTGCTGCTAACCGGGTTGGCGAATTACATCACGCGGTGGCTAACGGCTCGCGGTTCACATGATCGCGGTGCGCGGACCGGTGAGCTTTTGCTGCGCGCGCGCGAGCGCGATGCCGGCGACCGCTGGCGAATCCGCGGTCACGAGCACGACAACTTGGCCATCCAGGTCGAGCACCGTGGTCTGCACGCCGACGACGAGCGTCGGGTCATACGGCATCACCGCCGGGTCTTTGCCCCACATCGTCCAGCGCGCTTGCTGACACGCGATCGAGTCTCGCATCCATTGCGCGGTCAGGCCGCGAACGCGCCCGAACACGATGCGCACGCCATGGAGCTCGCGACCGGCGCGCTCCGGTATCACCGCGTCGATCTCTTTGCGATGGGCGAACGGAGAGTGTTCACGCTCTTCCGGCGCGACCTTGGCACACGCGACGCGCTCGGCGTCGACGAGTTGCTCGGCCGCATGGCGCTCGAGCTCGGCCGCGCGACGCTCGTGCTCGGCGGCATCGAGGTGGCGCATCGCCGCTTCTTCTTCGCCGTTCCAGCACGGGTTCCAGGTCGTGACCGGCAGCCCGCCGGTCGTCAGCTGGTCGTTGAGCACGCCGTCGCCACAGGTATAGGCCTCCGGGCCGGCGTGCGCTTCGGCGGCCACCGCGGCGCCTTCTTGCTGCTGGGCGGCCTGATCGTGATGCTCGGCGGAGACGACGTGGTCGTCGAAGCTCTTCGGCGGGGTCGAGCCGAAAGTGCCGGCGCACGCGCCGACGACACCGACGAGCGCGAGGCGTTGGTGACTGGACATGCCCGACGAACGTGCATCGCGCGCGCCACCGCAACTGCTCGCGCTGTTTGTCCGGTACCGGGCGGCACTTGCCCGGCGCGCGCTACCGCACGGCTATTCGGGCAACGTGTCGACGCCGGCGCCGAGGGTGATCGTGTTCGCCGATCCGCCTGACGGGGTCATGACGAGCGTA
This sequence comes from uncultured Kofleriaceae bacterium, assembly GCA_964504685.1. Classification (GTDB taxonomy): domain Bacteria; phylum Myxococcota_A; class Polyangia; order Haliangiales; family Haliangiaceae; genus JABFXX01. The sequence goes on from CAZDGY010000371.1 coordinate 2,799, forward strand.
CCGCCGACCGAATCGTGGTTGAACGTTACCGCGGCGGTGCTGCCGTCGCTGAACGTGATCGTCACGCCATCGGCGCCGTTCGCGACCGCCGTGCCAACCGCGCCATCGATCCACAGGACGTGGAGCCAACGGTTGTCGCCAGCGGCCATCTTCTCGTCCAACCGGAACCCCGAGTTGTAGTCGCTGTCCGCGGTGTAGTCGTAGATCGACGAGGTCGCGCCCGCCGGCGTTAGCCGCTGGACGTTGAGCGTGTGGCCACCACCCGACGGAGTCATCGCCGCGGTGGCACCGTTGATCGTCGCCGCGGCCGGCGTCGCGAGCTGCCAGGTCTGTGCTTCGGTCGAATTCACGCGGTCGTAGATCACGACGCAATCAGGCTCGAGGTACAGGAGCTCGCGCTGATCGTTCTGGACTTGTGACGCGCCAGCGAACACCGGCGTGATGTCGGCCGACGCGTGGACGTAACCGGTGCCCTTGTGAAGCGCGAGCAGCGTCGTCGCGTTGCCCGGTTTCTGCGGGATCGCATCCGTGTCGCCGATCTTCATCTCGTTGTGCGCCTCGACCTCTTGGCGCAGCCCCGAGTGCGAGTCGATGTTCGCGTCGTAGCCGAGCCAGCCGTCCTTGTAGATCAGGAACGAGCCCTGATCTTGATGCTGGTGGCTTTCGCTGTACGGGCCCGCGATGAAGTTCACCCACGTCGCGTGGCTGTCCCAACCCGAGCGCGCGAACAGCTGACCCGTGCCCGAGCCGTAGTATGCGGTGCCGAGGCCGTCGAGCTGCGTCGCCTGGATGTTCGCGTTCTCGTACAGGAAGTCGTAAACGTAATTGTTCCGCTCGGTCATCGCCGGTACCGACGAAGCCGCGAGCAGCGCTTGGATCGGCCCGGCGAGCGGATCGGTGGGGAACTGCGCGACCAGCTCGAGCGCGTATTGCCGGTTGTAGTCGAAGAACGGTGCGGTCGAGTCGCGCGCTTGATCGCCGGTGGGCGCGACGAAGTCGAGCGTCGGCACGACGAGGTGCACGAAGTCGAGCATCGAGGCGCGGGTGTGCGGCGTTTGCGTCGCGAGCACTTCGCCGGTCGACTGGTTCCACATGTCGTAGAGGAAGAACAGCTCGCGCAACGACACGCCGTAGCTCGTGCCTTCGCGCGAACCGCCGCCGACGAGATCGGAGTTGAACTTCGGCAGCAGCTCGTCGGTGAACTTCGTGTCGTGGAACTCGGTGAGCCACAAGCTCGCCATCGGCGCTTCGTCGTGCGCGGCGAGCCCGAGCAGCATCGTCGCGGTCAGGAACGAGTAGTAGTAGTTGTCCTCGGGATCATCGACCGCCCAGCCGTCCCACGACATCGGCGTGCCCCCCCATGCGGCTTGGTCCGGGTTCCACACGTTGAACACGGCTTGATCGGCGTAGGCGAGCCAAGCGCTGCGCTGATCCGAAGTGGTCGAGTCGTAACACCAGTCGTACGTGAGGGCGAGGTCGCCGATCATCGAGCCGATGTAGAGGTAATCGTCGCCGGCGACATCGGGCGCGTTGCCCATCGCGATCGCGGCGTTCGCGGTGGTGACCTGCGTATCGATCATCGCCACTGCAGCGGTGCAGTACTTCGGGTCGGCGGTGAGCTGGCCGAGCAGCGCCGAGCTCCACGCCATGAACGCGTCGACCTGGTAGCCGCCGATCCATTTGTCTGTGAGATCTTGGTAGGTCGTCGCGGCCGGGCCGCCCGCGCTCAGCGCGGCTTGCAGGCGCTGCTTGTTGCCGTTCTGACCGAGATAGATCCGCGGGTGCTGGGTCGTGAACGTCGGGCCGCTACCGCCGCCGCCGCAGGCGACCGTCGTTGCAACAACCAGGGCTGAGAGTCGATCGGCTCGGGTCATAAGGAGACCGCAATAACACGCGGCCTCGGACCGAGTCACCGACAAATCAATGGGGCGCTTTGGGCTGAACTCTGGCGTTCCGAATACTTAGCGAGAGCCCGATGCCGATCAGCGCCATCGGGATCATCGCGAGCGGCCAGACCCGCCAGTTGTCGGGATCGGCTGCGTCAACACCGGTCGGGAGTACGCGCGCGTAGACCGCCGCTTGAGCTGCGCCGCCGAAGTAGACGAAGCCGTCGATCAGGCCGGTCGCAGTGCCGGCGTTACGCCGCCCACCAAAATCCTGGCTCGCAACACCCGATAGCATCCCGTGCACGCCGAGGATCGCGGTCAGCATGATCGCGATCGCCCAGGTCACCGCGGGTGGGAACCCGAGCAACGGCAGGATCGCCACCGAGCCGACGAGCGCGACCCCGAACAGCACGATCGCGACGGGTGGCCGCCGAGAGTTGAACACGTGATCAGAAATAATGCCGGCGAACATGCCCCCGGTAATCCCTGCGATGCACGCGACCATGCCCCAGTGCTGCGACGCCCACGCTCCATCCGCGTGCACGCCCTTCGCGAACACCCGCTGCCACTTGAGGATGCCCATGCGCAGAAAGCCGGAGCACAGCGAGATGAACGCGATCGTCAGGATGATCCGGTTCGAGAGCATCTTCTTGATGATCGTGCCCGCCGATTCGGCCGGGCCGGTATCACCACTCGAAGCGTCGGCGACATCGAAGTCAGCGAACCCCGCGTCCTTTGGCGTATCGCGCACGAACAGGAACGACAGCAGCCAGAACACGACGAGGATCAGCGCAGGCGTCAGGAACATCCACTCGAGAGACGTCAGCGACGCGATCTTCGGGGCCCAATCGAGCGCGAGGTAGATGCCGATCGAGATCAGAATGCCGAAGATGCCGCCGAACGTGCCGCGCTCGCGCAGGTGGAACCACGACGCGTTGACCTTGACGATCGAGACCGCACCGAAGCTCTGGAAGTACATGTTCGCCGCGTTGAGTAGCATTAGCGGCCAGAACGGCATCGGATCGTGCGCGCCGATCGGCACCGTGAGGAACGGCATCTTGAGCACGAACGTCGGTGCGTGGGTGCCGAGCACGATCATGATCCCGATCGCCGCGTTGCAGGCGGCGGCGCCCGCCGCGGCGACCAGGATCGTGAACCGGCCGCCGAGCCGATCGGCGAGCGGTCCGTTCAGCAAGAATGCGAGCCCGTAGACGATCTGCCCGACCGCGTCGATGTTGCCGAAGTCTCCGTTCGAGATCACGTTGCCGTCGACGAGGCCGTTGACGTTGTAGCGGCCCATGTACAGAAACGCGTAGGTCAGGCCGAGCGGCAACCAGTTGAGCACGCGACGACGTAAGAACTCGGGGGAGTGCCCGAGGTCGACCTTCGGCAAGCGCTGCACGACCAGCGCGATCACCGCGCACAGCACGACGATCGGGACGACCTCGCCGGTGAGCTTGTCCATGGCTGGACCGCCTTATACGCGAAAATGGTTGCATGCGTGGTCGCGATCACGCCTGGGCAACGCGGCGCGGATGGCGGTGGTCTTCGCAGCATGTCACCTGCGTATCGCTCGCGTTCGCTCGCCACCGCGGTCGTCACGTCGCTCGTCGCCGCGTGCACGCACCCGCACGATGTCGTCAGCGCGTTTCCCTACCGCCAACCGGATAGCGGCGCGCTCGATGTCGTGCTCAACGACCCGTCGCGCAAGCTGACCGTCACGGTCAACGATCAGCTGGTCGTCGACCGCGCGTTCACCCGCCGCGCTCACATCGACGGCGTGCCGTCCGGCATCGCACGCGTTCACGTCGCGGCCGGCGGCAAATGCGAGCAAGG
>CAZDGY010000372.1:0-6518 GCA_964504685.1 uncultured Kofleriaceae bacterium
AGCTTTCGTCGGCGCACGCGAAGTCGGCGACCTCGACAAAGACCTCGTCGAGTTCGCCTATAGCGCGGCGCACGTCGCACTTCGCGGGCAACTCGGGCTCGCGTCGGTCTAGGGCTATACTGCGGTCGTGGACGAGCGACCACTGCCCAAGCCCGAGCACCTGCACTCCGTGCGTTGGCTCGCCGAGCACGGGGCGGCGGTGGCGACGTTCGCGCTCGGCGCTCTGACGTTCGTCATCGTGGCGATGAGCCAGCATCGGTTCTGGGAGGCGCCGGATTGGCGAATCAGCGTGCCCGGGTTCGCGATCACCGCGGCGGCAAGCGTCGTGTCGATCGCTCGGCGCGAGCGGGCCTGGGCGCTGATGCTGCTCGGGGTCGGGCTCGCCGGTGCCGCGCTCGTTCTCGGCTGGTTTCTAATGCTCGCCGTGGTAATCGGTGTCACCGGCCTACTGATCCTGGTGTTCCACTCCTTCATGTGAGGCGCGCATGTCCGTCACCGACCACGAGCTGATCTACGACTGGAACTCGGTCGAGAAGGTCGCGGCGATCTCGCCAAAGCGCCGCATTCAATTCCTCGACGAGACGCTGCGCGACGGCATCCAGTCGCCATCGGTCGTCGACCCGTCGATCGACGACAAGCTGCGGCTCGTCGAGCTCGCCAATGACCTCGGTATCGACACGATGGACATCGGCCTCCCGGGCGCGGGCAAGCGCGCGGTCGAAGACGTCACGACGATCGCGGAGCACATCCGCAACAGCAAGCTCAGGGTCAAGGCGTCATGCGCCGCGCGCACCGTCGTCCACGACGTGCAAGCGATCGTCGACATCTCGCAGCATGTCGGCATCGAGATCGAAGTGCTGTGCTTCATCGGCTCTTCGCCGATCCGCCAGTACGCCGAAGATTGGGACTTGTCGCGGATGCTGCATCTGTCGGCGAGCGCGATCGATCTCGGCCGCAAGTACAACCTGCCGGTCGCGTACGTCACCGAAGACACGACGCGGTCCCGTCCCGACGTGCTCACGAAGCTGTTCTCGAACGCGGTCGATCACGGCGCGCAACGACTGATCGTGTGCGACACCGTCGGCCACGCAACGCCGGACGGAATCAAGAACCTCCTCAAGTTCACGCGCAACATGCTCGACGGCATGGGCCGCTCCGACGTCGGCATCGACTGGCACGGACACAACGACCGCGGCCTCGGTGTCGTCAACTCGATCTTCGCGCTCGAGTACGGAGCCGATCGCATCCACGGCACCGCGATGGGCATCGGCGAGCGCGTCGGCAACGCGGCGCTCGATCAGATCATGCTGAACTTGAAGTTGCTCGGCGAGCTGCCGGATCACGACCTGACGAAGCTCGTGCTGTGGTGCAAGACGGCATCGGCTGCGACGCGCGTACCGATTCATCCGCAGTATCCGCTCGCGGGAAGTGATGCGTTTCGCACCGCGACCGGAGTGCATGCCGCCGCGATCATCAAGGCCGAGAAGAAAGGCGACGCCTGGCTCGCCGATCGGATCTACTCGGGCGTACCCGCCGGCATGTTCGGCAAGGAGCAAGAGATCGAGATCGGTCACTACTCGGGCGAATCGAACGTGATCTACTGGCTCAAGAAGCGCGGCTACGAGCCGAAGCCGGAGCTCGTCGCGGCGGTGCTCGGTGCTGCAAAGCGCGGCAACCGCACGCTGACCGACGACGAAATCGTCGCGACGATCAAGGCGACGAAGTAGCTGCATGACTGGAAGTATTCGGCCGACGCGCCGCATTGTGCGTGCGCTCGCGCGACCCGGTCTGGCATAGCTACGGTATGGAGACGCCTCGAGGCGCGTGGGACGCGGCCGCCAAAGCGCTCGACCTCGTGCGACGTGCACTCGTGTTCAGGACGCTGCTCCTCGTGTTGGGAATCGCGTACATTGCCTCGCTCCTCGTCCGGGCACCGGGGGCGGAGACCCGCCACTTGCTCGACTGCTGGCTCGGCGCGGCCGACACGTTGGTGACGTTGGTCGCGCTCATCGGCGTCTCGCGATACGTCACGCGTGCACCCGACGGCCACGCCGGAAGCGCAGGCTTTGCACCGCTGTGCCTCGGCACCGCGCTGTTCGCGCAGATCTATCGCGACTGGATCGACATCCAGATCGTGCGAAGCGCTTCCGCGCCGATCGCCGGCCTCGGAGACCACGTTGCACACTTGCCTTACCTCGAGATCGTGGCGAGCGGCGGCGCACTGCTCGCCCTGTGGAGCCTGCTTGGCGGCCTGGTCTCGGTCGCGCGCGAGCTGTCGAGTGAGACGGTCGCCCGTCGCGCACGTGCCATGGCGGTGATGACCGGCGTGCTGTCGACAGCCTTCGGTGGCTTCGAGTACTGGGTGACGACCGGTCGGCCGGACGACAGCGCGCTGATGATCTGGCTGGTGCTTGCCGTGTTCGCGCTCGGCGTATTGTGTTTGGCTGCGGGTACGCTCGCGATGGCGTCGGATGCGATGCGAACCGGGCCGCGGCAAACCTTGCCCGGCGCACGCGTCGTATCCGAGGCTTAGCGTCGGCGACCGGCCGGCCGATTCGAGTGCTAGCGATCGTACGTGCATTGGGCGCCGACCTTGACGTAGCGTCCCCCCGTGGCGGACGACAGCTTCCAGAACGCGGCGACCGGGCTCGCGCTACTTCGCAGCGCGCTGGTGTGCCGGATCGTGATCGTCGGCCTGGCCATCGCCTACGCCGCAACCCTGATCGCATCGCCGCAGACGCACGACTCGGGCGGGTTCGGGCTCCTGCTCGGCTTTGCCGAGCTCGCTACGACCGTCGTCGCGCTCGTCGGCGCCGCACGGTTCGCGAGTCGAGCACCAGATGGGGTCGCCGGCAGTGCGGGCTTCGCGCCGCTGTGCTTGGGCGTGGCGATCCTCGTGCAGGTCTATTCGCTGTGGATCACGTGGCAAGTGTTCGAGTACAACTCCGACGGCGGCAGCGGCCTTCGTGCGCGCGATGTCATGGCCCTCGAGGTCGGGCTCCGGCGCATGCCGTATCTCGCGATCGGCTCCGCGGTCGCTGCGCTGCTGGCGATGCTCAGCATCATCGGTGGCATCGCATCGGTCGCACGAGCGCTGTCGCGCCCCGCATTGGTCCAGCGCGCACACGCGACTGGGCTCGGCCTGTTCGTGTTCGCGGTGCTGTTTTCCATCGTGCAGAGCTGGTCGAAGCGCGCGCATCCCGATGTGGTCGCGGCCGGTGTCGTCGCAGCGATCGCGATCGCACTGCTCGTCGCATACGTGCTGTTGCTCGGCGAGGCGATCAAGGTGATGCGGTACGGAGCGCCGAAGCTGCCGGTGGCGCACGTCATCACCGGGCCGAAGTAGTCACGCGGCGTCGAGAATCGGCCAGCGCTTGCCGGCGGCGGCGAGCTCGAATCCGCCCGCGACCTCGACGATGCGCTCGGCGACCGCGTGATACGCCGGCCCGGCGATTCGCCCGCGCAGCTTGCGCACGTGGCAATACAGCGCATGGTCCGGCGCTTGGCGGAGCGAACCGTAATCGAGCTCGAGCTCCTCGTCGTCGTCCCAGCGCACGAAGCAGCGATCGCCATCCCACCGCGCCGAGGTCGCTCGCAGGTGAGCATCCTCGACGTCGACGTAGGCGTAGCGTTTGTCGTCGAGCCGGACGATGTCGCGGCCATCGTCGCGGACGTCGAGCCACCGCAGCAGCGCTCGGCGCAACCGCACGTGGGTGACCGGCGCAGCTTCTTGCCAGAATGTTCCGGCGCGATCGAGGCGCAGGCCGATCGCCCGCATCTTCTCGATCTGCTCGGGAGTCAGCACGTCACGACAACCGCGTGATCCGATCTTTGGTCAGTAGCTTCTGCTTCTTGAGCCGCGAGACTTCGAGCTGCTCGTTCGGGGTGAGCGCGCGCCGCTTCTCGAGTTGTCTGAGCTCGTCATCGAGCCGACGATGTTCGGCGGTCAGCTCGGCTAGCAACGCTTGCTTCTCGGGCTCGGGCTGGGTCAACGCATCCTCCTAGCAGGTAGCTCAACGATAGATCGCGGGCGGCCGCGCGGCAACGCGTCAACGCTTGCGCAATGCACCTGGCACGCCGTCGGGGTATTTGAGCTCGGCTTCCGCAGGCCGAACGTAGCTCGGCGCTCCGGTCGCGACGACATCGAGCCGCGCACCCTCGAGCGCGAGCTGCGCGACGCTGGCGGCCGACGGTGTGCGCGCGATCATGTTCGGCAAGCTCGCGACCAGCGCCTCCGCGCCGACATACGCGACCGGCTCGTCGTCATGGCAGGCTGCGGCAACGTAGTGAGCGATCCGATCCGGAGGCACCGCTGCTTCGGCGGCGATCGCGACTCCCGCGCGAAACGCGCCGGCGTAATATTCGCCACGCCGCGCGTCGATCAGCGCGATCACGAGCCCGTCGGCGACGCCGCGGGCGAGCGCCGCGAGCGATGACACCGTCCACAACGGACAGCCCGCCGCGAACGCGATGCCCTTCGCTGTTGCCATCCCGATCCGCAAGCCGGTGAACAACCCCGGCCCCGCGCCGACCGCGACCGCGCCGAGATCGACCGGCCGCAACCCAGCCGCCGTGCACAAGCCATCGATCAGCGTGAGGATCTCGCCGGCTTGGCCGCGCGCGCTACTCGACGTCTGCGCGATGACCCGCCCGTCGTCCCCGACGAGCGCGACGCTCGTCGTCGGCGTCGACGTATCGATTCCGAGGACGATCACCGCAGCACGAAGCGCACCAAGTCGTTGCGCAGCGCGAGGATCGTGATGAGCCCGATCGCGACCAGGCCCGCGAGCTGGATCCGACCGCGCGTCTTCGCCGATAGCGGCCGACGGCGCACGCTCTCGAGCCCGAACACCAGCAGGTGGCCGCCATCGAGCATCGGAATCGGCAACAAGTTGATGAGGCCGAGGTTGATGCTGATCAGCGCGAGCAACCGCATGAAGCTGTCCCAGCCCTGGCTACCCGACACCGACGCGACCCGGTACATCATCAGCGGGCCGCCGAGCGCATCGCTGGGCGTGTCTCCGCCGAGGATCTGGACGAAGCCGCTGACCATCGTCGAGATCGTCTCGCCGGTTTGCTCGAGCGACTTCGAGAACGCGTAGCCGAACCGGCCGTCGATCGGGGTCATCACGCCGGTGCCGCGATCGACGTCGTTGCGCGCGCCGAACACGAGCCGAGTCACCGTGTGATCGTAATCGTCGAGCCCTTGCTTCCATTGTTGCGTGACGTCGGCAGTGATCGTCTCGGTCTTGCCGCCGGCCGACGCGCGCTTCCACGTCACCTTGAACGTCTTGGTCGGCTCGGCTTGCAGCGCTTGATCGAGATCGAGCCAGTGCTCGATCGGGCGATCGTCGAGCGCGACGATCAAGTCGCCGACTTTGATGCCGGCGCTCTCGGCCGCGGAGCCAGGCTCGATATGAGCCACGAACATCTCCGCGTGCTCGAGGCCGGTGTACGTCACGCGCTTGAGCGCGCTGTCGACCTGCGTCTCGGGCACGAGATCCGCGAACCCGGGCGCGAGCAGCTCGACCGCAGGCACGCCGGGGATCTCGGTGCCGCGAAAATAGACGATGCTGCTGCGGCGCGCGAGCTTGCCGAGGTGATGCTGGACGTCGCTCCAGTTGCGCACCGGCTCGCCATCGATGCTGATCAGCAGATCGTGCGTGCGCAGCCCGGCGCGAGCCGCGGGTGATTGCGAATCGATCACGCCGACCAGCGGCACGAACGGGGCGTGCCAGATCCCGACCCAACCTTGACGCGCCATCGTGCCGTCGCGCTCTTTGTTCCACACCGTCTCCTCGATCGGCGTCACGTAGCGCTCGAACACTTTGCCGCCGCGCTGCACGCGAATGTGGAGCTCTTTGCCCGGCGAGCTCTGTACGAGCCGCTCGATGTCTTCGAAGTAGCGCACCGCGCGGCCATCGATCTCGAGCACGCGATCGCCGGGCTCGAGCCCAGCGCGCGCCGCAACGCCGTTGTCGCGTACGAACCCTCGCGCTGATCGCACTTGCGGCATACGCCATCACGCCGATATCGAGCAAGAAGTTGAGGCCGGTGCCTAGTGTGTAGTTGCGATTCTTGAACACGCGCAGATCGACGACCGGGTTCGGCGCTTCGAGCTCGTGGACCAAAAACGTGACGAGCGCGATCGCGGCGGTCGCACCGAGCACCAAGATCAGCGTGCTATCGCTCCAGCCTTCGCGGTTGCCCTCTTCGAGCACGTACTGCAGCGATGCCATGCCGATCGCGAGCAATGCGATGCCGGTCAGATCGATCGGCCTGCGATCGGGCACGAAGCCCGGCTCCTTGACGACCCTCGGGATCATGAACGCGACGAGTAGGCCGATCGGTACGTTGACGAGGAAGATCCAGTGCCAGCTCGACCAGTCGATCAAGTAGCCGCCGATCGTCGGCCCGAGCAGTGGACCGGTGATCGCGCCGAGCCCGAATAACGCGGCCGCGGTTCCGTGCTGCGCGCGCGGATAGCGCTGGAACAAGATCGCTTGCGACGTCGGGAT
>CAZDGY010000373.1:0-1331 GCA_964504685.1 uncultured Kofleriaceae bacterium
GGTAAGCGAACGAAGCATGCGCTCGCGCGGAGCAATGTCCGCGCCAACCATCCGCCCGCGCCCATCGTCGCGAGGGCGGGCGCGGTCTCAACAATCTGAGGGGCATCACGGCGAAGGCGCCGACGATCTGAGGTGAGCTGCGACCCATGCCGCGACCCAGCGAAACGGACGCTCGACTGGCAACAGCGGCAAGAACGCGAAGCCGAACAGCGGATACGGGAACAAGATGTTCATCGTCAGCACGACGGTGACGTGAAAGCCCCAGGCCGCGACCGCCCAGCCCCGCTCGATCCTGCCGCCGAGCAGTGCGATCGGCGCGCCGAGCTCGACTGCGATCGCCGCGACCGACCCGACCGCGAGCCACAGCGGGTGACCGAGCACGACCGTCGCGAGCGGCGCGGTGGCATCGCCGAGCAGCGCTTTGCGCAGGTTATCGATCGCGATCTGCGCGCGCAGCTGATCGCCATCGAGCCACGTCGCGCCCGAGAGCCGTAGCTTCGCCAGCCCCGCGATCACGTAGGTCGCTGCGGTCAGCGCGGCGAGCAGCTTGATCGGCCAGCCATAGCCGGTCGGCGAGACGCGCGCGCCGCGACGCGCATCGATCGAACCGCGCCGTCCGTCGAGCGCCCAGCTGTCCGCTGCGGGCGAGACCGCGAGCGCGAGCACGTGCAGCGCCATGAGGTTCTCGGTGTGAAACAGCTGGCCCCACGAGCTGCGATAGCTGCACGTCCAGATCAGCGCGAGCGCCGCGACCGGAGCTAGGTAGCGATGCGCGACGCCGAGCGTGAACGCGGCGAGCAGGACGCACGTCGCGATCGCGATCGCGAGCACCGCGCTCGGCGGCAACACGCCGGTCGCGCTCGCGATCCCCACGCCGTGAAAGCTCGACGATTCGAGCTGCGCAACCGCGACGAGCTCTGGCAAGCGCGCGACCGTGTAGACCAGCGCGAACCCGCCGATCGCGATGCGCAGGGCCGCGAGCCGCTCGGCCGGCGCGGGCGCGAACCACCAGTCCGCGAGCCGCTTCATCGCACGACCTGACAGCGCGCGCGCTCGCGCTCGGGGCCGATCGTGCCATGCGCGAGATACTCGATCGCGTCGGTCGTGCCGGTGACGATCCGGATCCGCGCGACGCCTTCGTAGTCGGAGTCCGCCGCGACGCCGCGCGCGATCCGCCCGCACAGCTCGGCGCTGCGTTTGCCGGCGACCTCGCGCGCGATGTTCGCGAGCGCTTGCAGGACCTCGCTGCTCCCGACGAGCTCGGGCGCGATCGACCGGCGCGAGCCGTCCGTGCTTTCCGCGATCGCGTAGTCGAGCGTCAGCTTCGTCGC
>CAZDGY010000373.1:1341-6517 GCA_964504685.1 uncultured Kofleriaceae bacterium
CGAGCGCAGGATCGGCTCGAGCGTCGCGGCGACGAGCGCGATCGAAGCGAGGGCCGCGCTGCGCCGATTCACATCGATCGGATAACGCGATACGACGGATGGCCGCCGCCGATCTCGAAATAAAACGAGAACGCGAACGTGATCAGGTTGTCCGAGCCAACCAACTCCTTCGGCGGGTTGGGAAACGGCGCTGCGGCGTGGAACGAGCGCACCGCTTCTTCATCGAGATCGCCGACGCCGGACGGCGTCACGACGACGATGTGCGCGAGATCGCCGTGCGGCGACAGGCTGACGCGGACCTCGGTGACGCGGGTCTTGAACCCGTAGACCGCGCCGGTCGGGTCGCTGCGGCGCCACACCGACGCCGGATCCCAGTTCTGCGCGACCGCGCGCTTCATCCGATTGAAGAAGCTCGCGTAGATGAAGCGCTTCGCGGTTAGCGCGGTCTCGTCGCCGTTGTCGACATCGTCGAGATGATCGACGTTGCCGCCGCCGAGCGCGCGCTCGAGTACGTCTTGCGATGGCTTGAGGTTCGGCACCTGCGGCTGGCCACCGCCCGCGCCGCCCTGCCCGCGCGGTAGCTCCGAGCGATCCTTGCGCTGCTGCTCAATCGCCCCGTCGCCCTTGCGGGTCAGGTAGCCATCGGCCGCCGCACCGAGGCCGCCGGTCATCGACCCGAGCGTCTTGAGGTCTTGCTGCAGCTCCGCCGGCGCGCGCGCGCCGGGCGTACGCATCGACAACGTGCCTGGCATGTCCGGAGCACGCCGATCGGCGCCGCGCATCCGATCGATCTCTTGCTCGTGGACCGACGCCTCTTTCGGGTCGGCCTTGGCGACCAGCTCGGCGGGCTTGCTCTTCGCGACCATCTCTTCTTTCGGCGTACCGCGAGCGACGGTCTGATGGTCGACCTTGGTGTCGTACTCCGCGAGGAACCGAGCGTTATCGGGCGCCTTCTCGTCGGATGGCTTCGCGGTCTCGACGATCTGCATCGGCCGCTTCGGCGCGGGTGGCGGCGGTGGCGGCGGTGGCGGCGGATTGTTCGGGTGCGGCGGCGGCACTTCGACCGGCTTCGGCAGGTCCGGCACCGCTTGCTTGAACGCGTCGAGCAACGGCTCGGGATCGATCGACTTGATCTTCTCCGCCTGCTTCGGATCGATCATCGCGATCTCGGTCGAGCTCATGTGGCGCGCGTCGCACGCCGACAAGTCGAGCCACATGTCGTTCTGTGCTTCGTCGAAGCACGCGCCGGCGTCGGGCTGCCAAGGCGCGAGGCACATACTGTCGCGCGCTGACGCCGCGAGGTACGCGTTCGCGACGCAGCCCTGAGCGAGCTCGGTCTCGCGCGCCTCCGGCAGCGGCTTGGTCGCCTTGCGCAGGTTGAAATCTGCGATGCCGACCGCGCGCACCGTACCCAGCGCGGTCGCATGGACGACGAGCGCAGCAATGCCGAGCACGACCCAAAAGGCCGCACTCGTTCGCCTGGCTCTCCTCCTCGCGATCGACATCCGACCTCGTCCGAGTATAGGTACGCGCGAGCCCAGCGTCAGGTCGATTTTGCGTATCCTGGTGGGGTGCGTGCGGCTTTACTCGCTCCGGCCGCGGGATGTGGCCGGATCGCGTTCGATCCCGCCGGCAAGGCCGCATTGACCGATGCGTGGTGGTCCTGTCCGCCGGTGCTCGATTGCTCGATGGCCAAGCTGTTGTATTGCCTCCAGCTGTAGCGCCAAATCCGGACGAATTTCTTCGCCCGCCGTCCGTGTGCCCGGGCGCGATCGGTGACACGGTTCGGCCATGCCGACTCCGATCCAACAGGCCGCCAAGCTCGGACAAGCCATTTGGTACGACAACCTCCGCCGCTCGATGCTCACCACGGGCGAGCTGAAGAAGATGGTCGAGCAAGACGGCCTGCTCGGGATGACCTCGAACCCGTCGATCTTCGAAAAGGCGATCGGCAGCGGCGACGACTACGACGCCGCGATCCAAGCGGACAAGTCGACGAACGACATCGAAGTGTTCGAGCACCTCGCAGTGCACGACATCCAAGGCGCGTGCGACGTGTTCCGACCGGTGTTCGATCGTACGAAAGGCGGCGACGGCTACGTCAGCCTCGAGGTATCGCCGCGGCTCGCGAACGACACCGACGGCACGATCGCGGAAGCCAAGCGCCTGTTCGCGGCGGTCGACCGCCCGAACGTGATGATCAAGATCCCCGGCACGAAACCGTGCATCCCCGCGATCCGCGCGGTGATCGGCGCTGGCATCAACGTCAACACGACGCTGTTGTTCGCGATCGACGCGTACCTCGCCGCCGCCGATGCGTACATCTCCGGCTTGGAAGACTTCAAGATGAAGGGCGGCGACTTGTCGAAGGTCGCCGGCGTCGCGAGCTTCTTCTTGTCTCGCATCGACACCGCGGTCGACAAGCAGCTCGACGACCTCGCGAAGAAGCAGCCCGATGCCGCCGCGCTCAAGGGCAAGGCCGCGATCGCGAACGCGAAGCTCGCGTACACGAAGTATCAAGAGCTGATCGCATCGCCGCGATGGCAAGAGCTCGCCGCGGCCGGTGCGAAGCCGCAGCGGCTGTTGTGGGCGAGCACCGGCACGAAGAACCCGGCGTATCCGAAGCTACACTATGTCGACACGCTGTTCGGCCCGGACACGGTCAACACCGTGCCGACCGAGACGTACAACGAGCTCCGCGATCACGGCGACGGCCATGTCGCCGTGACCCTGACCAAAGATGTCGACGCCGCGAAAGGCCAGCTCGCCCAACTCGGCAAGCTCGGCGTTTCACTCGACACGGTCACCGACAAGCTGCTCGTCGACGGCGTCGACGCGTTCGCCAAGTCGTTCGACACGCTGCTCGCCGCGGTCGGATCGAAGCGCGCAGCGGTCGCAGCCTCCGCGGCCGCTCCGGCGCAACCTCCGGGCACCGGCGATCAGTTCCAGCTCGGCGATGCGTCCGATGACGTCGCGTCGGCAGCGCGAGATTGGTCGGCGAAGGTGCCGCGCGTGTGGAAGAAGGACGCGTCGGTGTGGACCGGCAAAGACGAGGGCAAGTGGCTCGGCTGGCTCGACGCGATCGAGACGGGCAAGAAGCAGCTCGGCGAGTTCGTCGCGATCGCCGAGGCGGCGAAGAAAGACGGCCTGACCGACGCGATCGTGCTCGGCATGGGCGGTTCGAGCCTGTGCCCGTGGGTGTTCACCCAATCGTTCGCGGCGACCGGCTTGAAGTTGCACGTGCTCGACTCGATCTTGCCGGCGCAGATCCTCGCGGCGGAGAAGGCGCTGCCGATCAAAAATACGTTGTTCATCGTCAGCTCGAAGTCCGGCTCGACGACCGAGCCGAACGTGCTGATGGCGTACTTCGAGGATCGCGTGAAGGCGGCTGGGATCGAGAAGCCGGGCTCGCGGTTCGTGGCGATCACCGATCCCGGCAGCAAGCTCGAAGTCGCCGCCAAGGAACACGGGTTTCGCGCGATCGTCGCCGGCGATCCGACGATCGGCGGGCGTTACTCCGCGCTGTCGCCGTTCGGCCTCGTGCCGGCGCAGGTCATGGGCATCGACGTCAAGACGCTGCTCGACCGCGCCGCCGACATGGCGACCGCGTGCAAGCAACCGGACAAGAACCCCGGTGTCCAGCTCGGCGTCGCGATCGGCGTGCTCGCGACTCGCGGGCGCGACAAGCTCACGATCGTCGCGTCGCCGAAGCTGCGCGCGCTCGGCGCGTGGCTCGAGCAGCTGATCGCGGAATCGACCGGCAAGCTCGGCAAGGGCATCGTGCCGGTCGACAACGAGCCGCTCGGCGCGCCCGACGTTTACGGCGCCGATCGCGTGTTCGTCCATGTCCAGGCCAAGGGCGAAGCCGATCCGCAATCGACGCAGCTCGACGCGCTCGCCAAGGCCGGCCATCCGGTGCTGCGGCTCGATCCGATCGAAGCGATCGAGCTCGGCAAGGCATTCTTCCGCTGGGAGATGGCGACCGCGGTCGCTGGCTCGGTGATCGGCATCGATCCGTTCGACCAGCCGGACGTCGAGGCCAGCAAGATCGCGACGCGGCGTTTGCTCGAAGCCGGCGGCAACGTCGTCGGCGCGCGGCCGATCGCGAGCGAGAGCGGACTGTCGGTCTACGCCGACGTCACGAACACCGGGCAGCTCACCGCCGGGCGTGCGCTCAGCTTCGGCAAGGTGCTCGCCGCGCACTTGTCGCGCGCGAGTCGAGGCGACTACGTCGCGATCAACGCGTACGTCGAGATGAACGACGAGCACCAGCAAGCGTTGCAGGCGATCCGGATGTTGATCCGCGACAACCGCAAGGTCGCGACGACGCTCGGCTACGGCCCGCGGTTCTTGCACTCGACCGGTCAGCTGCACAAAGGCGGACCAGCGAGCGGCGTGTTCCTGCAGCTGACCGCCGAACCGGCGCGTGAGCTGGCGATTCCGGGCGAGACCTACACGTTTGCGACGCTCGAGCGCGCGCAGGCGCAGGGCGACTTCGAAGTCCTGTCGGAGCGCGGCCGCCGCGCGGTCCGGGTCCACCTCGGCAGCGATGTCGGCGGGGGGCTCGCCGCACTGCATCGCGCGGTTTCTGCGGCCCTCGGCGTTTGATTCCTCACACGGAGAGCTCAATGCAACTCGGAATGATCGGACTCGGCCGGATGGGCGCGAACATGGCGCGCCGGCTCATGCGCGGTGGTCATCAAGTCGTCGTCTACGATCGCAGCGCCGATGCAGTGAAGCAGCTCGTCGGCGAAGGCGCGAAGGGCGCCGACTCGCTCGACTCGCTGGTCTCGCAACTGTCCGCGCCGCGCGCGGTCTGGGTGATGGTGCCGTCGGGACAAGCGACCGAGTCGACCGTGATGGCGCTCGGCGAGAAGCTGTCGGCCGGCGACACGATCATCGACGGTGGCAACTCGTTCTTCAAGGACGACGTCCGCCGCGGCAAAGCGCTCGCCCCGAAGAAGATCACGTACGTCGACGCCGGCACGAGCGGCGGCGTGCTCGGCCTCGAGCGCGGCTATTGCTTGATGATCGGCGGCGACAAGGCGGCGGTCGATCGGCTCGAGCCGATCTTCAAAACGCTCGCGCCCGGCCGTGGCGACGTCGAGCGCACCGCGGGTCGCGAAAAGCTCGGCGGCACCGCCGAAGACGGCTACCTGCACTGCGGCCCGACCGG
>CAZDGY010000374.1:0-6507 GCA_964504685.1 uncultured Kofleriaceae bacterium
CACTTCTGGCCGAGACCCTGGAGGCCCGGAGGTGCGTCGAGGAACACCTTCGCGTCGAGGAATTCCTTCGCGTCCGGGTGGGCGCCGCCGCCACCGCCGCCACCGCCGCCACCACCACAGGCAACGAAAGCAGCACTGGAGCCGAGCGCAGCGAGGACGAGTGAAAACTGATGTAGACGGGACAAACGCATAGAGCCTCCGGGGCCGAGCCTATGCCCCGAAACGCGCTCGACGTAAACCTCCACGGATCGCATTCGCTGACCTCGCAGCGACGCCCAGTTCGCGCTACGTGAGCTACATTCCGGCCATGGCTATCCGCAAGATCGCCCAGATCGGCCACCCGGTGCTCCGCCAGGTCGCGCGCGAGGTCAGCCGCGAGGAGCTCGCGACCCCCGCGACCCAGCAGTTCATCGACGATCTGATCGAGACGATGCGCGACGCCGATGGCGCCGGCCTGGCCGCGATCCAGGTCTACGAGCCGATCCGGATCGCCGCAGTCGAGGTCCGCAACAACCCGCGCTACCCGTACAAGCCGCAGATTCCGTTGACCATCCTCGTCAACCCGGTGCTGACCCCGACCACCGACGAGCAGTTCGACAACTACGAGGGCTGCCTGTCCGTGCCGAACTTGCGCGGGCTCGTGAAGAGGTTCGTTCACCTGCGGGTCCAGGCATGGGATCGCCACGGCAACGCGATCGACGAGGTCGTCCACGGGCTCAAGGCCGGCACCTACCAGCACGAGGTCGATCACCTCGACGGCAAGGTGTTCGTCGACCGCGCCGACCCGACGACGTTCACGACCTGGACCGAGTTCGACCGCCATCACAAGGCGGCGTTCGTCGAGAGGATCCAGCAGCTGGTCGCGCGGGTTGGGTCGTAATGCCTCGCAAGCGCACCCCGCGAAAGACTGGAGCGCCCGCCGACATCGCGCCGAAGCGCGCCGGTCGCGGCAAGAAGGCCGACGGCCCGTCGATCAGCGTCCGCCACATGGCCCGGCGCGACATCAACCGGGTGTGGGACTTCTTGAAGGTCAGCTTCCGCGAGGTCAACGCCGAGACCGTCGAGTATCAGCGCCCGCGCTCGAAGCATCGGTTCCAAGAGGTGTTCGAAGAAGAGGGCATCGAGCAACTGGTGTTCGAGATCGAAGGCGAGATCGTCGCGTACGCCGAATGCAGCTACGAGGTCACCGGCTCGGACAACTGGATCAACCCGCGCTACTTCGAGAAGCGCGACATGAACCCGCTGTTCGTCGACGAGCTCGCGGTCCATCCCGGCATGCACGGCCGCGGCGTCGGCTCGTTCGTGCTCGAACAGCTGCATCACCTCGCGCGCGTCCACGGCCTCAACCACCTCGTGCTCGAGGTCGCCGAGAACAACGAGACCGCGCTCGAGTGGTACAAGAAGCGCACGTTCAAGAAGCTCGACGCCGCGATCTTCATGGCCGCGCCGGTCGAGACCGAGCCCGAGCTGTTGCCGCCTCGCCCGCTGCCCGCGCAGCGCGAGCCCGAGAGCAGCGACGACGGCGACTCAACCGAGTAATCAAACTGTCAGCGAGGCGACACCGTCGTGCGTTGCAGTCGTGCGCCGGGCACGCGATAGTTACAGCCATGTTGCGAACCTCGATCACCACCATGCTCGTGCTCTCGCTCGCGCTCGCTTCGTGCGGAAAGAAGAGCGATGACAAGTCAGGCGCCAACGACAAGGCAGCGCCCGCCGACAAGGCAGCGCCGGCAGACAAGCCCGCCCAGCCGTCGTGGGCCAAGGACGCCGCCGCGATGCTCCCCGAACAAGGCGTGCTACCCGAGTGCGACGCGATGATCGCGTCGTTCAACAAGGGCGTCGCTTGCGCGAAGCTGAACGACGAGGGCAAGGCCGGCCTGATCGCGGCGATCAGCGGCGTCAAGGATGTCGTCGCCAGCTACAAGACCGAGACCGACAAGGACAAGAAGGACACGATGAAGAACGCCGCGGCCGGGATGTGCAAGGATCAGAACGCCCAGATCGCGAAAGCGCTCTCCGGCGCCGGCTGCTAGTTACCAGCTGAAGCCAAGGTAGCCGACCATCGGCGCCTTCGCGTCCTTGGACGCGCGCACGAGCTTCGGCACCGCGCGCCGCTCGCCCTCGCCACCTGCGTTGCGAGTCTCGCCGAGCTCGGCGAGCCGGCCCGGCTTCAACGCGCCCGCAAACCGCGCTTCGACGACAACCGGCGGCTCGGTCGACTGATGCTTCGACTGGCCCTTGAACGTGCAGCGCTGGCGATAGACGAGCGTGCCATCGCTCTTGATGCCGTCGATCTTGTTGGTCTCGACGCAATCGAAGTCGTCCTCCATCCACGACTCGGTCTTGAACGTCACCTTCATCCAACCGCTCGTCGCGGGGCTCACGCTCGCGACCACGCCTTTGATCTCGTTGAGCGACGGGCTGGTGCGGGTGTCGAGTGCATCGTTGCGCATGAATACGGCGAAGGTGTTGCTGTCGAGCTTCTCCGACTCGAGTGAATCGGCGTGCGCATTGATGTAGCGGATCAACGCCCACTGCACCGCTTGCTCCGGGCCCGAGCCGACCGGCGCCGACTCGAGGGGGCGATCGAACGTCGCGACGACGTCGGCGCGGTTGTCGAGCTCGGCACACGCGAGTAAGCCACGGCCGAGCATGTACGTCGTCTGATCGTGCATCGCGTCGGCGCCGGCCTCGACGTTCGCCGGATGCTTCGCCGCTACGAGCTTGGCCAGCGGGGTCCAGAACTCCGCCTCGCAGCCGCCGAGCTTGGCGACCACCTTGTGGCGCTTCAGGTTCTCGATCAGGAACTTCGCTTTGTCGAACAGCGCTTTGTTCGCGGTGTAGGCCGTCATGAACGCGGTCAAGCCTTTGCCCGGCTCGTCGAACAGCACCGGCTTCCACTCGGCATTCTTCTGCGCGAACGCGGCGAACACCTTGTTCGAATCGGCGGCGGCCTCGACCAACACACCTTTGTGGACCTTCGCCCATTCGCGCGCGAGCGACGGGTACTGCTTGATCTCGGCGTCGAGCTTGCTGGCATCGACGTGCGAGAAGATCGCATTACACACGCCGAACTCCATGTAGTTGCGCACGCCGCCGAGCGCCTTGGGATCGACGCTGCTCGCGACCGAGGCGAGGCAGCGGCCGGACATATAGAACTTGAGGATCTCGCTTGCGTCCGGCCAGTCGTACTGCGAGATGTTCGACTGCGACTCCGCGCACGCCATCATCACGTGCGCGTTGCGCTCGGCTTCGTCTTTCGTCGTGAGCTTGCCGACGCCGTCTTGCTCGTCCGAGCCGATCTTGCCGCAGAAGTCGGAGATGCCTTGCCGCTCCTTCTGCTCGTCGAGGCTCGCCGCCAGGAGCTCGTCGGTCTCGGCGTCGCTAAGCTGCGCGAGCTTCATCAGCTCGGCGCGGCGTTGGTGATAGATCGCCTGGATCTTCGCGGTCTCGCCGGTAGTGTCGCTGTTGCGCCACGCGCACGAGGCTTGCGCCAGATGCCGGATCGTCTTCACCGAGAACCAGCCCTCGGCTTCGCGCGGGTCGTTGCCGAGATCGTTCTTGAGCGACAGGTAGCCGGTCTCGGTGCTACCGCGATGGCCGGCACACCAGGCCGGAAAGCCGCGCGGCGGCGTCGTATCCGGGTCACCGCCACCCGCGTCCGCGGTGCGACTCGGCGCCGACGAGTGCCTCGGGCTCGGGCTCGCGACCGGCGACGCACCCGCAGACGAACCGACGACGACGCCAGGAAATCGGAATTGCCCGGTACAAGCCGCGAGCACAGCGATCAAGAGCGTTCTGTTAACCATCATGCTGCTTCTATGCAGCGAGCTGCACGATGTTGCAGAGCGCGTAAGTTACTTCAATGACGTGCAGATCTTGAGCAACGCGGTCGCTTGCGCCTCTTCGAGGCCGTTCGAGCCGCAGTCGTAGAGCGCCGCGCCGACCTTCGACCGCACCGCGACGCCAAACGCCATCTTCGATGGGTCGCTCATCCGCGGCGCAGTCCACTCGAGCTTCCAGGTCGAGCCATCCGGCGCCTTCTCCTGCACCTTCCATTCCTTGGCATCGGCGTGCTTGATCGTGGTGTCGAGGCTGTCCGAGCTCTCGTTGACGTTCGACACGAAGAAGTTCTGCATGCCATCGAAGCTAACCGTCGCTTGGATGCCGCCCATGTCCATCTTGCCTTCGTCGATGTGCGCATCGGCGGGGACGGAGATCGTGACGCCGACTTGCGCGAGCTTCTTGTCGACCGGTGGGCCTGCAGCAGGCTCGGCCGGCTTTGCCGCGGGCGCAGCCGGAGCGGCACCTGCGGCGGGCTGATCGCCGCCGGCATCCTTCTTCTTGCAAGCGGTGGCGAGCGAAAGACCCGCGACGAGCGCGATGACAGAGCTGAGTTTGGTCATATGGATCCTGATGTGCTGAGAGGTTTGCGACGATGACTACGCGGTAACGAGCGCGCGCTCCGGCTTCGCGAGAGCGAGCACGCCGCCGACGACGCCGGCGATGCCGGTGACGAGCAGCAGCGTGATGCCGATGCCGGAGTCGCCTTCGGCCGCGCTCTTGAGGACCGCCGCGATGCCGAGACCGATGAGGCCCAGCAACAGCGATAGCGTGCCGGCGCCGCGCCCGAACTTCTTGCGCGCGACCCCGAGGCCGCCGATCAGCGCGAGCAGCGCGGCCGGTGCGAACACCGCCATCACGATGCCCTTCATCGCCCCGACGTCCTTCTTCGCTTCGTCGCTGGTCGCGACGTCCATCGACGCCCGGACTTCCTTGCTGTCGACCGCGACGGTGACGGCGTCGAGGCCTTTGATGATCTGCATCGCGCTGACCTTGCCGGTGAAGTCGCCGCGCGTGACCGACACGAGCGGGAGGAAGAACACGAGGATGCCGAGGATGCCGCCGACGAGAACGATGAACTTGCTGGCCTTCATGATGCTGTCTCCGTGAGGTTTGGGTTTCCCCATACAGACGGAGACCAGATCGCGGTTTTGCGATCTTTTTGCGAGCGCGGTGCGAAACGCGGTTCAGTTAGCGCTTGCGCAGGCCGCTGGTCAAAGTGAGCTGACTTCGCACGAGCTCGACGAGGCTATCGAGCTCGTCGCCGCGGATCTTCTTGGCGCGCATCAGTGAGCGGCGGATCTCGGCCACGAGCTGCAAGCGCGCTTTCGCGAGCGTGCGGCTGATGTTCGAGGCCGCGAGGTCGAACAACTTGCCGAGCTCGGCGACCCCGACACCGTCGATGTAGTGCTGGAGCAGCAACGTGCGATCGCGATCGGAGAGCTTGCTAACCGCGTCGCGGATCGCCGCCTGCAGCGTCGAGCGCGCGTCCTGTTTGAGGTGCGCGAGCTCCGGGCTCTGGCCCGGATCGATGCCGATCGCGTCGATCAGCGCGTCCTCGGTGGGGATCTCGCGGGCGCCGCGCGCTTCGTCGATCGTCAACCGCGCGATCGCCGCCCGCACCCAGCGCGACAAATCGCCGCGGCCGGCGTAGAGCGAGATCCTCGCGGGGGCGCCGCCCGGGTCGCGGACGAACAGGCGCTGCCGCAGCCGCTGCTTGACGTCGTCCGAGGCGCGCGTGTCGCCGGCGAGAAATGCGAGCTCGAAAGCGGTCAGCGCCTTCGGATCGCCCGCGGCGCAGGCGCACGCGAGGTAGAGGTCCGCGAGGCATAAGCCGTCGAGCGCCTGCTCTAGACTCGGTGCGGTCGGCGGGATGCGCGCGGCGACCCAGCCGAGGTAGACCGCCGGCGTGAGCTCGACCGTCGGCCAGCGCCGGCGCGCGTCGGCTAGAGCGGCTTCAAGCCGGGCGTCCACCGCGTCTGGATCGTGACGCAGCTCGGTCGGCAGCTGCCGTACGATCAGGCGTGAGAGACGCACACGTGCATGGTAGCGTCGGACCGTCGGCGCGATGGTGTGTCTCGGTGAAAATACGGTCACCGATCTCGTGGAGTCGCTCCTTGCGCCTGCGCAGCGCGCCGCGATCGACGCCCACACCGCGGAATGCGAGGCGTGCCGGAAGCTAATCTCGGAGCTCGTCCGGCGCTCGTTGGGGATCGCGACCGGTACGCCGGTGCCGCCGAGCGCTGTGATCCCTACCGCGATCGCGGCCGGCACGCGCGTCGGCCGCTACGTCGTGAAAGAGCAGATCGGCAAGGGCGCGATGGGCGCGGTCTACGCCGCGCACGACCCCGAGCTCGATCGCACGATCGCGATCAAGCTGCTGCACCCCGGCGACGCGCATCGCGAGCGGATCCAACGCGAAGCGCGCGCGCTCGCGAAGCTATCGCATCCGAACGTGGTCACCGCGCTCGATCTCGGCGAGCTCGACGGCGATCTCGCACTCGCGATGGAGTTGGTCGAAGGCACGAGCCTCGACGCGTGGATGAAGACGAGCCACTCGACCGACGAAGTGCTCGACGCGTTTCGCCAGGCCGGGCGCGGGCTCGCCGCGGCTCACGACGCCGGCCTCGTGCATCGCGACTTCAAGCCGGAGAACGTCGTGGT
>CAZDGY010000375.1:0-6502 GCA_964504685.1 uncultured Kofleriaceae bacterium
CAAGACCACTGCGCTCCAATCGCCACCGATCCCTTGGCGCATGCCAGCAGTGATCACGACCACCACGGTGTTGCCATCGAAGCGCGGCGCCATCACGCGCGCGACGATTGGCGCTAACGGCGGGCGGGCCGCCGGCGCACTTGCGGCGCCAACGGCGGGCATGACTGCATAGCAAGCCTTGATGTTCACATCAGGTGGACTCGGACAGCGCTCGTCCACGGAACGGTCGCCGTGTGGCGCGCCATCGGCCGCGGCGTCGAGCGCAAGTCCTGCGTCTGGCGCAATACTAGCTAAGCTTCCCGGCATCGGCACCGGCGCTGGGTGCGTACACGCGACGACGAGGAGCGCGGCCAATGCCGCCCGGTTCACGGCGACAGCTCGACGACGCTCGCGCTCGCCATCTCGGCTTGTGAGGCCGAGACCACCGCGGTGCAGGTCGTGCCGGTGCACGACGAGATCGTAAACGGCTTGCCGATACCGCGAACCGTGCCCTTCATGCCAGGCGCGCCGCCTTTTGCGGTGCCGATGCCGAGCGTGATCTGCACGCCGGCGCCGGTCACTTGAATGCCGGTGATCCGGGCGAGCTTTTGCTGCGGCGGCTCGGGCTTTGGCTCGGGCTTCGGCGTTGGCTTGATCGGGTGCTTGCCCGGGTGGGTGACGACCACGACCTGCGGCTTGTAGTTCTTCGGCGTGTCGTCGGTAATCGGCACCATCGCGAGCGGCTCGGGGAACGGCACTTGCGCCGGGTAGTCGCTCTTCGCGGCGGCCGCAGCGGTGGTCTTGTACGCGGCGTGCAGCACGTAATCGGCGGTGTCGAGCCGGCCCTGCAGGTAGAGATGAATCAAGTAGCGGCCGGGCACGAGATCGACGAGCGACTTGGTCTTGTTGAGCTCGTGCGCATCGCCGCCCTCTTCGAGATCGGAGCGCGAGATCACGCGGAAGTGCGGATCATAGACCTCGACGCCGAGATCGAAATCATCGTTCGTCGCTTCACCGGGCGGCGTGATCTCGACGCGCAGATCGAGCTGCGAGTTGCTCGACAAGTTTGCCGCGAACCACGCCGCGCGCCTCATCTCCGGATACGACAAGTCGCCCTCGATCTTGGCCTCTTGCTTGTCGTCGAACTTGAGGTCTTTGGCCTTCTTCCACGGCTTGGCCTTGTCGCTCTTGTAGCCGTTATGAGTGGGGACTTGCGTCCCGCCACACGCGGCCAGCGCGACTGCGCAGAGAACCCATCTCATGGGGTGCAAGCCTAGCACGTGGGCCAAACCCGATCCCGTGGCCGACGCGACTAGCGCTTCACAAACGATTCGCTCGCGACGAACGCGGCGACCGCGGCGATCTGCGCGTCGGTCAGCGCGCTACCGAGCGCGGGCATCGACTTGTTCGCCGAGCCGGTGCGGATCTGGTGCTCGACGAGCTCGGGCGTGACGCGCTTGCGGAAGTCAGGCGCAGTCAAGTCGTGAACGCCGAGCTTCGCGATCATCACCTCGTTCGGCTTGCCGGTCGGGCCGTGGCAGGTCGCGCAGATGTTCGCGAACACCTCCGGTCCGTCGGTCGAGTTGCCGGCCGGGTTGCAGCCGAGGGCAGCGGCGCAGAGCGAAGCGAGCGCGAGCCGGATCACACGTCACCCATGCCATCGCCCGCCGGCGCTGACAAGTGACCGATCGCCGCAACCACCTCGCTGGCGACATCGGGGTCGTCATCGGCGTGGCGAGCGAGCTCCACGCGCGCCCCGAGCCGGCCGAGCGCCCACGCGGCATGTCGTCGCACCAGCGGTGACGCGTGGTCCATCAGGCCCGTCAGCGCGGGAATCGCCGCGCGGTCGCCGGTGTTGCCGAGCGCGACCGCGACGTTGCGCAACAGCACCGGGCGCGGCACTCGGCGCAACGCGCTGCGCTTGACGAATTGCCGCAGCTGATTCGTGTTCTTGCTGGCGAGCGCGACGAGATCGGGCAGGGCATGTTCGCGCGATCGCGGGCGGAGCGCCGCATCGGCGGGCTCGCCCGCGCCGGCGTTGAACGGACAGACCTCTTGGCAGATGTCGCAGCCGAAGATCCACGTGCCGATCGCAGCGCGCAGCTCGAGCGGGATGACGCCGTGATGCTCGATCGTGAGGTACGAGATGCAACGGCGCGCGTCGAGCACGTAGGCGTCGACGAACGCGCGGGTCGGGCAGGCATCGAGGCACGCGCGACAACCGCCGCAGCGCGGCTTCGCCGGCTCGAGCGGCGCGGTCGGCGCGAGCTCGACATCGACGAGCAGCTCGCCGAGCACGATGTAGCTGCCGAGGCCCGGCGCGATCATCATCGTGTTCTTCGCGACGAAGCCCAAGCCGCCGCGTTCGGCCCACGCGCGCTCGAGCACGGGCGCCGAGTCGACACACGGCCGGCTCGCGACTGGACGGCCGAGCTCGCTCGCGATCCGATCAGCGAGCGCGACGAGGCGATCCCGCATCACGAGGTGATAGTCCTCGCCGCGGGCATAGCGCGCGATCTTGCCGCGCAACGCGATCGGCGCGTCCGGCGCGGTTGGATCGACGCGATCGTAGGCGAGCGCGACGACGATCAGCGCCTGGGCCGACTCGAGCAGCGAGCGCAAATCGCCGCGCGGCGCGACGTGCGCCGGCTCGGCGAGATACGCCATCCCGCCGTGATGGCCCGCGGCGAGCCAGCTCGCGTAGAGCTCGATGCGACGCGGCGGCTCGATCGGTACGATCGCAGCGCGATGAAAGCCGAGCTCGCGGGCGATCGCGATGACGTCCACGTCAGATCCGGATCGTGGACGTAGACGTGCACGTGACACGTGGCACGTACTGGTACACGATCGTCATCGCGAACCCTCGCGGTCGTCGTCCGCGGGCTCGTCGGCGAAATAGATCGCGTCGTACGCGACGCTGCAATCGCGCTGCTTTGGCTGCGGATATTCGATCTGCTCGCCGCGGTACGTCCTGACCAACACGCGCGACTCGTCGAGCTCGTCGACGTAGCTCGGCACGATCGGCACTTTGCCGCCGCCGCCCGGCGCGTCGAGCACGAGCATCGGCACCGCCATGCCGTTCATGTAGCCGCGCAGGCCCTTGTACAGCTCCATCGCGGTCTCGACCGGCGTGCGCAGGTGATCGGTGCCGATCACGGTGTCGCCCTGGAACAAGTAGTACGGCTTGATCCGCGATCGGAGCAGCGACCGCATCAGCGCGCGCAGCGATCGTACCGACGAGTTCACTCCGCGCAACAGCACGGTCTGATTGCCGACCGGGATGCCAGCGTCCACGAGGCGCTCGCAGCCCGCGCGCGCCTCCGGCGACAGCTCCTTTGCGTGATTGAAGTGGGTGTTGATGAACAGTGGATGATGCTTGCGCAGCGCGGAGCACAGCTCGTCGTCGATCCGCATCGGACAGACCACCGGCAGCCGTGTGCCGATCCGGATCGTCTCGACATGGCGGATCGCGCGCAGCCGGCCGAGCAGATAGTCGAGCCGGCGCGTCGACAGCAGCAGCGGATCGCCGCCCGACAGCAGCACGTCGCGGATCCGCGGCGTCCGCGCGATGTACTCGAGCCCCGCCTCGAGCTCGGCGGTGGTCGGCGGCTCGTCACCGCCGACGAGCCGGCGGCGATTGCAGTGACGACAGTAGATGCCGCAGCGATCGACGACGAGGAACAGCACGCGATCGGGATACTTGTGGACGACCGACGGCGCTGGGTTGTGAGTGTCCTCGCCGAGCGGATCGCGCAGCTCTTCGTCGCGAATCGCCGCCTCGGCGACGTTCGGGATCGCCTGCATCCGGATCGGGCAGCTCGGGTTCTCCGGATCCATCAAGCTCGCGTAGTACGGCGTCGTGCCGGTGCGAAACAGCTGCGCCGATGCAGCGAGCCCGGCGCGCTCGGCCGGCGCGAGCTCGATGACGCGCGCGAGGTCGTCGGCGGTGGTCAGCATATGGCCGAGCTGCCACCGCCAATCGCGCCACTGCACGTCCGGCACGTCTGCTCTGCGGACAGCCGTCGGAGCGAGCGGCAGCGAAGTCACCACCGCCGCTATGTAGCACCACCAGCGGCGCGCGCGCGAGTGACGACGTCGGCGAGCCCCTCGGTGGTCGGCAATGCGGCGAGCTCGTCGGCCGCGACGAACCGGGCGGCGCGAACGTCCGAGCCGGCGGCGAGCTCGCCCGCGATCGCGCGCGCCGTGAACACGTGGATCGCGTAGCGCACGTCGCTGACCGCGACCTCGCGCACTTCGAGCACCGCGCCCGGCTCGATCACGAGGCCGGTCTCTTCGCGCACTTCGCGCTCGATCGCCGCTGGCAACGCCTCGCCGGGCTCGCACTTGCCGCCGGGCAGCGACCACAACCCGGCGCCCGGTGGTCGGCCGCGCTCGACGAGCAGCACGCGCCCGGTGGCGTCGAAGATCGCGGCGCTGACCGCGCGGATCATCACCGGCGCTTCGGCTTCGATGTCTTCGCCTTGGCCTTCGGCTTCGCGACCGGCTTCGGCTTCGGCTTCGCTTTCGCCAGCCGCGCCCGCGCATTCGGCAACGCCGGCGCGGCGAACGCGCTCGGACACAGCGGCGCTAGCCCGCAGTGCTCGCAGTCGGGCTCGCTCGGGAAGCACACGCGGCGACCGTGCCAGATCAACCGGTGCGCGAACATCGACCAGTCGGCGCGCGGGACCACCGCCATCAGATCGCGCTCGATCTTCACGGGGTCGGTCTCGGCGGTCAGCCCGAGTCGCGGCGCGACCCTGGCGACGTGAAGATCGACGACGATGCCTTCGTTGACGCCGAACACGCTGCCGAGCACGACGTTCGCGGTCTTGCGCCCGACGCCGGGTAGCTGGACGAGCTGCTCCATCGTCTGCGGGATCTCGCCGCCGAACTTCTCGACCACCGCGCGCGCCATGCCGAGCAGGCTCTTGGCCTTCATCCGGTAGAACCCGCTCGAAAAGATCATCGGCTCGAGCTCGGCCGGGTCGGCGGCGGCGAGCGCGGCCGCGTTCGGGTATCTCGCGAACAACGCCGGTGTGATCGTGTTGATCTGGCGGTCGCTCGACTGAGCGGCGAGGATCGTGGCGACCAGCAGCTCGTAGGCATTGTGATGGTCGAGCTCGACGTGTGCGTCGGGCCACAATTCGGCGAGCCGCGCGCTGATCGAGGCAACCTTTTCGGGGGTCGCGGAGACCACGATGCTGCGCCGCGGAGGCTTCACCTTACCGGCGTGACCACCCATCGCTGGCGACCCTACCATGTGCTATTCCCCAGGGCGCAAAGCGATGTCGGTGCGAACTGTTGCGATGATCTCTGCGCTCTGTGCGGTCGCGTCTGCGACGGGCTGCACGAACAAGAAAGAAGTCGAGCACGCGAAGCACTCGCTGTACGACACCGACTTCGCGATCGTCTATGCGGCTGCGCTCAAGGCGACGCGCGACCTCTACCCGAACCTCGACGAGAATCCGGGCAAAGGCCAGATCGCGACGAGCTGGCATCAAGTCGTCTACGCAGGTAACCAGGATGATCTCGCGAACCCGCGCGCGGTCGGCCAGCCCGGCATGGGCGGCATGGGCGGCATGGGCCAAACGCCGGGCATGGGCTCGCCCGCCGGTGGCGGCGCGCCGACGACGCTCGTCACGAAGCGCTATTTCATTCGGTTCGACGTCAGCGTGCTCGGCGGTCGGCCGTGGCGCGTCAAGGTGATCGGCCACGCGTCGGAATGGGAGCCGGGCGCCGCGCTGCCGAGCGAGCTGCACGGCGTCGCGCGACCGAGCTGGCTCGTACCGCGCACCGAATCGCTGCAGGTCTCGATCTACAAGAAGATCAAGCAGTGGGCGATTCCGATGAAGGAAGACAAAGTCGAGGTCGAAGAGGTCGTGCACACCGACCCGGCGACGTTCAAGGGCGTCCCCGACGGTGCCGCGAAGCGACTCGCGATCGTCAAGGACACGCTGAGCAAGCGCGACTACGCGTCGCTGCGGCCGATGCTCGCCGACGACGTGATCTGGAGCCTCGGCGACGGCCCGGGCGCCGATACCGCGATGGCGATGTGGCAGGCCGATCCGTCGACGTTCGAGGCGATGAACGCGATGCTCACCGCCGGATGTGCGGGTGACGGCAAGCGAGTGACGTGCCCGGGTGGCGAGCCAGTGTCCGGCGCGTTCCAGCTCGTGCTAGAGCCGCGCGGCGCCGAGTGGAAGATCACGTCGTTCGTCAAAGCCGAATAACGCGGTAAACGTGGCGGCATGAACTTGCCGCTGTCCGTCCTCGACCTGTCGCCGGTCGGCGCCGGTGTCACGCCGAGCCAAGCGATCCGCGATTCGGTCGCGCTCGCGCGGATCGCCGACGACCTCGGCTACACCCGCTACTGGGTCGCCGAGCACCACAACATGGCGAGCATCGCGACGTCCGCGCCCGAAGTGCTGATCGCCTACTGCGCGGCGGTTACGAAACGGATCAAGCTCGGCGCCGGCGGCATCATGGTGCCGAACCACGCGCCGCTCCACGTCGTCGAGCTGTT
>CAZDGY010000376.1:0-6491 GCA_964504685.1 uncultured Kofleriaceae bacterium
CCACACCGACCGCGATCGAGAACGCGCATGCGAGCTCGTCCGCGATCGACGACATCTCGATCGGCCAACCCAACGCATCGGCGACGCGAGGTGTTGCCGAGAGTCCGACGACCAAGCCGAGCACAGCGCCGACGACCGAAATCATCACCGCTTCGCCGAGGAACTGGACGCGGATCGCGGACGGTCGCGCGCCGATCGCCATGCGAATCCCGATCTCCATCGTGCGCTGAGCGACCGACGCGAGCATCACGTTCATGATCCCGATCCCGCCGACGAGCAACGACAGTGACGCGATCAGGATCAACAGCAGCTGGAGCGTCCGAGCTGCCGACACCTTCGCCTGCAACAGCTCCTCGGGATGACGGATGTTGAAGTCGTCATCGCCATCGATCGCGATGTGGTGACGGTCGCGCAGCAGCTCGGCTACCTGTTTACCGGCCGCGATGATCTGATCGCTCGACACGGCCGAGCACAGGATGTCGTCGAGCCAGACGGTCGCCTTGCCTACGATGCGATTGCGAGCTGTTGTCCACGGCATCATGATCGTGTCGTCTTGGTCCTGGCCGGTCGCCGAGTGGCCCTTCGGCTCGAACACGCCGATGACGGTGAACGACGACGACGCGATTCTCAGTCGTGCGCCGATCGGATCGAACGGGCCGAACACTTCGCGCCTCACCGTCTCGCCGATCACGACGACGGTCGTCGCGCGTTCGACATCGTCGACGGTGAAGAATGCTCCACGCGCGATCACCCACCGGCGGATATCGGGATAGTCCGGCGACACGCCGCGAAACTGCGTGTTCCAGTTACCCGCCTCGCCCACGACCTGGACGCGGCCATCGAGGTTTTCCGACACCTTCGCGATCAGGGGCGCGTGCTCGCGGATCGCGTCGGCATCCGCCGGAACCAGCGTCGTCATTCCGTGGGTGCCGGTGCGCACGCCCGATGAGTTGCGCGACCCTGCCTCGATCCACACCAGGTTATCGCCGAGCGCTTCGAGCGCGCCGATCGCGGTTTTCTTGCCCGCGGTCCCGATCGCGACGACGAGAATCACGGTCGCGACACCACTCGCGATCCCGAGGATCGCCAACGCGGCACGCAACTTGTTACGCGCGAGTGATCGCCACGCCTCGATCGTCAACAACCTCACGCTAAGTCGCAGCCAGCGCACGCGATGAGCGAACCGAGGTTCCAAATGCCCCACAACGGACGACTAGTAAAGAACCGATAAAGGCGGCGGAGGCATGGGCGACTCGGCTGCCTATCATCACTCATGTCCTCGCTCGACGTCGCGACCACGACCGCACCGACCGGGGACCAGCAGCAACCGCAGGCGGCTGCACCGAAGGTCGGAGCCGGCGTGATCGTGATGAAACGCCAGCGACTCCGGCGGCGCACGCCCGCCCCCACTGCCGCAACGCGGGCCGCCGCGGCTCCGAGCCCCAACGCGGCCGCGACCGACGACAAGAAACCCGGATTCTTCGACGACATTGGCCACGGCCTGCTCGATGCCGGAAGCAGGTCGAAGAGCTCGGTGGTGAGATCGTCGGCGTCGCCGAGTTCGCCGGCCGCTGCGACCGTGACCAGCGACGCGACGCCCTGAGCGCCGCTACTGCGCACCCGTCGTCGTCGCGACGAGGGCGATCGGGGCCATCGCCGCGCCGCAGTGCAGCTCGCCATCTTTAGTGACATCGCAACGCGACGCGATCAGCGAGATCGCGGCATCGCCGGTCAAGCCGATCGCGGATAGCGGCACGCTCGCCTCGAGCAACCACTCCTCGTCGTAATCATCGGGATCGTCGAGCGTGCCGTCGTACTCCGCAGCCGCGCTCACCACCTGGGAGCTCGCTTCGACCGTGCCGCGCGGGTTGATCCGGAACACGAGCGACGCCAGCGACGTCTGGAAGAAATCCGACAGCTCGATGTCTTCGTCTGCGGCGTACATCCCGAGGTACAGCGTCGTGTCGTCGTGGAGCAACCGGATCTCCGAGTACGGCCGCGCCTGCATGCCGTCCGCGTCGGCAAACACGAGTTGGACCGCGCGCTGGTTCCAATCGGGCTCGGTCCAGTCGCCATCGACATCGATCGGCCCGGTCGTGGTCGGCACGACGATCGTCTCGACCCCGCCGTCCGGGGCCGGCGCATCGCGGGCCGCATCGGTGGCGGCGAGCGCAGCATCCGCGGGAACCGCGCCGTCGCGATGACACGCGGCTAACGCGACGAGGGCGAGTGCGATGCGCTTCACCATCGAACGTTGGCCACCCACTCGCCGCAGCGCACCACACCGTCTTTTGGCGTATCGCAGCGCGACGCGCGAAACGGCACCGCGACGTCCGATTTTGCTAACCCCGCCGCGTCGAGCGGAATCGCGAGCTCGATCACCCATTCTTCGTCTTCGTCCTGTGGGTGATCGATCGTACCGTCGAGATCCTTCGCCGCGCGCACGCCGGGCACCGCAGGTGACACCACGCCGTTCGCGGTCACCGCGAGCGTCAGCGGCCCGACCGCGACATCGAACTTGTCGGTCGATCGCACGTCCTGATCCGCAGCGTACAAACCGACGTAAAGCGTCGTCGCGTCGTGCAGCAAGCGGACCTGCGAGTAGGGACGCGCTTCGGCACCGTTCGCGGTGAACACGCGGGGCGCGCCGACCTTGTTCCATTCAGGCTCTGACAACTCGCCGTCGATCTTGATCGGTGTTGCGGTCGCTGCGATCACGACGGCGTCGTCGCTGCTGCGATCGTGATGACGACAGCCAGCGACCAGCGCGATGCCGAGCGCGATGTTAGTTCGCAGGCGAGCCATCGGCGTTGATCTTGAACGTGTCGGTCACCGCGTTCGTCGCATAGTCGTACTCGGAGAATTGCAGCGTCCCATCGGCGAGGCGATCGATCAACGCGTAGCCGTAGTCGAGACCCGATGTGAGCGGTGCTCCGCCGTTGCCGCAGATCACTTCGTGCTCGCTCGCGTAGTGCGCATACGTATGGGTGTGACCGACGATCTTGAGCGTGTACGGATGATTGGCAATGATCGTTTCGGACGGAGTCACCCCGGGGGCGGTATTCGCATAATGATCTTCGTGTCGAACAACAAATGTATACGTCGTCTGCTGAGCGAGCGTCGTGTCGAGCCAGCTCGCCTGCGTCGAGTTCCACGCGTTCGCGGCGATCACGACGAGCTTCGCGGTCCAGCTGTTGTCCTTTGCGGAAAACTTGATGACGTAGTACGGCGTCGTGATCCCGAGCGGCGCGAGCATTTTCGTCATGAACGCGGTGTAGTTGTTCGTGATGCCGTCGGCGTTGCCGCTGCCGCAGTTCGAGTCGGTGTAGCCGGTGCACTCGTGATTCCCCATCGCGGAATAGACGACGTTCGGAAACTTGTTGCGCGCCGCCAGGTACAAGTCGAGCTGAGGTCCCGATTGCGTGCCGGTCGGGCTCGAGAACTGGTAGTCGCCGGTTCCGATCGCGAAGTCGGGCAACGGACTTGCCGCGGTCACATCGGTCCAGATCGCGTCGATGATCGTGGTCGGATAGTGCGTCGTGTCGTCTTCGTTCGCCGGACGCGTATCACCGACGATCGCGAACCGAAAGGTCGAGCCGAACGTGGTGCTCGCATCCGGTTGCATGCCGGAGCCGGTGTCCGAGCCAGCGTGTCCATCGCCGTTCGCACTAGAGCCGCCGCCACATGCGACGAGCGCGACAGCGAGTACGACGGATCGGGTGGGGAACATCGCCGCGCACAGTAGTCGCGGCATTCTCCGTCGAAAATAAAGAATCAGTAAAACGCGCCCGATTGACCCATTACGCCCCGCTGAACGCGACATCCGTGATGACGGCTTTGATCGCATCGTGATACGCGCGGCACATCTCTAGGGAGGTTCCGCGTGCGCATTGCAGCCAAGACGTTCGTCATCACCACTCTCGTTCTCGCCGGTTGCGGCGGCGGCGGGGGCAAAGCCGGGCCCGACAGCAACGGCCACGGCCCCGACAGCCATAGCCCGGACACCGCGGGGAACGTCACGACCATCAAAGCGATTCGCATGAATCAGCCGACGAACGAGACGATGGTCTCGTTGCAGAACGTGGTCGTCACCGCGCACGTCTCGTCGAAGAAGTACGGCCACGTGTGGGTGCAAGACGCGGGCGGCGGTCAGTACAGCGGCATCCAACTGTTCTGCAACTACGGCGGGACCAGCCCGAACTGCTCGATGACCCAAGCGGACATCGATGGGCTCACGATCGGCGCGATCGTGAACGTCACCGGCTCGTTCGACAGCTTCCTGCTCGGTACCGCACCCGCCGGTGCGCAGGCGAACCTCGAGCTCGATGCGCCGATGATCACCGCGACCGGCCAGATGGGCACGGCGACGACCGTCGACGTCGCGCCGACCGTGGTCGCGAAGGATCAGCTCGCGATGCCGGCCGCGCTCGCGTACGCGGGGTCCTACATTCATGTCACCGGTACGTCGTTCCCGGTGTCGAGCATCAAGGCGACCGAGTTCACGACGACGTGCACCGACATGAGCATGCCGGCGCAGACCGGATCGACCTACGATGGCTTCGAGGCCACCGGTGGAACGTCCGCGCTCGCGATCGGCCTGACGTTCTACGACAACGTGACGTATTGCCTGCCGTGCACGGGCGTCGCGATGCCGTACACGTGTGCGAACCCGGTCACGACTCAGACGTTCACGTCGGTGAGCGGTATCGTCGAGCCGGAGTACAACTCGAACGGTCAGGTCTACTTGCAGATCTCACCGACTCAGGACTCCGACCTGACGCACAACTAAGTTCGCTGTTGTCTGCGGCGGCGGGTTCGCGCTACCACCTCGAGCGATGAGGCGGATGCTCGTGCTCGCGCTCGCCGCGTGTCATACCGCCACGTTTGTCGCGGCTGATGCCGGCAGTGACGCGGCGATCGATGCTGCCGGTCCGGCGCCGACGATCACGTCGACCGTCGCGAGCACGCGGTTCGTAACCCGCGAGCACATGCTTGCCGCGGCCGAGATGCAGATCTCGGGCGAGCCGCTCGCGACCGCGATGGGGCGTCAGCTCGCTGGCTACAGCCGAGACATCCTGCCGACGAACATCTACGTCGAGTCGCCCGGCCTGTACTGGATCGACCTCCCCGGGTTCTCGAGTGCGGTCGAGTCGTACGAGTACTCGAAGCAGCCGATGAACGGGCTCGCGTTCGAATTCGGCGCCGGCACGTCGCTCGTGTTCGGGCCGCTTGTCAACCCCGGGGGCGCAACCGGCGCCGCTGCGATCGCGACGCTCGCGCCGACGCTGCTGCACGCGGCGGACGAGAGCAACGCATCGGGCACGTGGGTGTTCCCGACCGAGCAGCTCGGCTGGCCCGGGATCTGGCCGGTCGCGCACGTGTTCGCGAGCTTCGATCCAGCGACTGCTCCGACGTCGACCGTGGATCGGATGTGCCAGATCGCGTCGGACGACAGCCCGAACGAGGTCGGCGAAAACCTGATCGTCGCGGACTACGAGTGCGACGCGTCGACTCTCCACCTCCTGAATCGCGCCTCGCAGATCGATCCGACGATCACGGTCGGCAGCGACGGCTTCTCGACGTGGAAATCGGGGCTGTGGGTGATGAACTACCTCGAGATCATGCACGACTCGACCGGCAACGCGGTCGCGAGCGTCGACGAGATGGATCTGCCGGTAGTCGGAACGCCGGGTAACACGATCGTCGGCGTCGATGCGAGCGGCGCGCCAACCGCTCCGGGTACGTACCTCGGCTCGAGTCAGATCGAAGGGTTCCAGGCCGCGACGCTGCTCGTCGAGGCCGACAACCGCGCCGAAGACTGGCTGCATCACTTCGCGACGAGCGATGGCGCGACGCTGACTGGCTTCGCGACCACGTCGGCAGCGCTCGCGTACGGTTACACCTCACCGCTGACGTGGTTTCCGTCGATCGCGGTGAGCGAAGCCGCTGATGCGAGCGGATTTCCACAGCCGAGCTACGCGCTCGCTTCCGCTGATAGCGAGCTGCTCGATGCGCTCGGCCTCGTGCTCGGCTATGCGACCACCTACGCGCTGACCGACACTGCGAACCGCGACGTCGGCGGCGCACAGACCGCGCGCGCGTACTTCGATGGCGATCCGTTCCCGTCGGACGACCAACTCGCCGATGGCGAGGCCACGCTGCACGATCGCGCGCTCGCGATCTTGCGAGTCGCGCTGGTCAACCTCGATCGCTTGCACGCAGATCCGGCGACCGGCGTTCTCGTCGATCACGTCGCGATGGCGGGGGCCGCGCCGACTCGGGGCTCGACGGTGTCGACGACCTCGGTCGCTTACGCCGTGATCGGCCTGCGGACCGCGTTGCGCTCGCTCGGCTCGCAGCTCGAGCTGTACTCGAACAACACGCCGGACACCGCGATTCGTTCGACCCCGCTCGACGTCGCGCCGCTGAACTTCCCGGACAACCCATCGCTCGCGATCGCCGATCGCGTCGATCAGCTGCTGCGAGCGCAG
>CAZDGY010000377.1:0-6479 GCA_964504685.1 uncultured Kofleriaceae bacterium
GCCTGCAGCTACAGCGTCTCGAGGAACGCGGCGAGGTCAGCGACCTGCTTGTCGTCGAGCTTCGACGTCTCGACCATGCCATGGACCGCGCCGCGGTCGTGGAGCAGAGCTTCGAGCGTCGCGGCGCTACCGTCGTGATAGTACGGCGCACTCGAGGCGAGGCCGACGAGGCTCGGCGTCTTGGCTTCGGGCAGCGTGCTGCCGGTGAACTTGTGGTGATCCTGATCGCTGTAGTCGCTGCCGTCGTGGCAACCGCGGCACCCCGCCGCGTCGAACAGCTCTTTGCCGCGTGCGACTTGGTCAGCGGCGCGCGAGGGAGCGCGCGGCGCCGGCAGCTGCTGGAGGTATGCGGACAGCGCGTCGGTCTGCTTCTTGTCGAGACCGGTGCCACCGAGCCGCT
Organism: uncultured Kofleriaceae bacterium; assembly: GCA_964504685.1. Classification (GTDB taxonomy): domain Bacteria; phylum Myxococcota_A; class Polyangia; order Haliangiales; family Haliangiaceae; genus JABFXX01. The sequence continues at coordinate 401 of CAZDGY010000377.1, forward strand.
TCATCGTCGAGGTCAAGCTCGCCGCGAGATCCTTGTCGGTGCCGTCCCACTTGAACGGGTGCTTGCCGGCGGTGCGACCCGCGAGCAGCGGGGTCTGGAGCTCGCGCTTGTCGATGCGCCACGACAGGCCGTCGGCGCGCGCGTCGGGGTGGCAGCTCGCACACGCGAGGCCGCCGGCTTGCGAGATCATGTTGTCCGACTCGTGGAACAGCACGAGGCCGTCGTGTTGCTCGCTGGTCAGCGCCGAAGCGATGACGGTCGGGCCCGGGCTCAGCTTCGGACCCGCCGCGAGCTGGCCCTTGGCATCGATCATGTCGACGCGTTCGACGTTGCGGGTGAACGAGCACCACACGAGTACCGCGCCATCAGCGGTGACCGCCAGGCCATCGGGGCCGCACTTGTTCGGGCCCGAGGTCACGGTCGACACGAGGCCCGGTTGGACGCTCGCTTGCGATGCGTTGCGAATCTGCAGGATCGAATCGGTGCCCAGGCCGGCGACGTAGAGCGCGTCGTGCGCCGAGTCCCACGCGAGCGCGCGCGGCTGGTGCTGCGAGATCTGCGCGGTCGCCTGGCTCGAGCGCTCGCCGTCGAAGCCGACGAACGCGAGCTCTTGGGTGATCGGCGGATCGAAACCGCCGCCGTAGCTACCGACGCGTTCGCTGCCTGCCATCGCTTGGACCGGCGTCTCGCGCTGGAACGGGATGACTGCTTCGTGCTCGCCCATAAAGGTGACAGCGAACGAAGCGCGCGCGAACGATTCGCCGGTCTTCGTGCCGCGGTTGCGGAGGCCGGGCAGCGCGATCGCGACGTGATCCGCCGCATGACTCTCGAGCAGATCGATCTGGTCGACCGTGCCGGTGGTCAGGTACGCGACGAGCGCGCGCGTGCCATCCGGCGAGATCGCCAAGCCGCGCGGTTCGCGGCCGAGCCCAGCGCGCCATTTCTCTGCACCGGTCGCCGCGTCGTACGCGACGAGCGCGCGGTCCGCGATCGTCGTGACCATCACGGTCTTGCGATCCGGGCTGAGCGCGACGCCATACGGCTCGACCGGGGTCGTGATCGAGCGCTTGATCTCGAGCTTGGCGCCGATGCTGACGACCGCGATGCGATTCGAGACGCGGTCCGCGACGTACGCGATGCCTGCGGTCGGATCGTACGCGAGCAGGCCCGCGTTGCTGCCGATCGCGACCTGCGCGATGTTCTTGCCGTCCTTGTCGGTGCGGATCAGCGCGCCGCTGTCCGAATCGATCACGAGCGCGCCATCCGCGGTCGCCGCGATCCGCGAGCTCGTCAGATACGCCGCAGTTGCCGCTGCGGGTTTCGCGCCGCCGATCGGGCGGCCTTCGAGCTGGAAGGCGGGCGGGCCGAAGTCCTCGCGCATCATCCTCTTGGCCATCGCAGGATGGCTGTCGGCGACGAGGCCAACGGACGCGATACCGAGCGGGATCAGGGTGGCGAGCAATGGGCGACGCATGGGCATTTCAGAACGAACGACCGAGCCCCGCGATCTATTTTCCATGCGGTTCAGACACCGAACACTTTTGGCGGTTTCGACCGATTGAGCTTGGCGCACACACGATCAGACGGTCGGCGATCGGTCACCGTCGCTCGACGGTCGCTTTCGTCACCTTATCGCCCACTTGCATCGCGTCTGCCGCGCTTTGCCCGGTGATCACCTGCCCCACCCACGTGTACCTACCGTCCAGGTGCGGAGCGCGGGAGTGCATGATGAACCACTGTGACCCGCCGCTATCCTTGCCGGCATCGGCGATCCCGACCGCGCCGGCGACGAAGCCAGCGCCGTCCGCGAGCGTGGCGGGCTCGGCCGGCGTCGTATAGCCGGGGCCGCCGTAGCCCGAGCCGGTCGGATCGCCGCCTTGGACGACAAAGTCGGGGACCACGCGATGGATCTCGAGCCCGTCGTAGAAGCCTTTGCGGGTCAGCGCGACGATCGACGCGACGTTCCACGGCGCGACGTCGGGGTAGAGCGCGATCTCGATCGGCCCGCGCGTCGTCTCGAGGTGCCAGGTCACGGCGTGGCCGATCACGTCGGCGACGTCGACCGGTGGCGCCTCCGCGTGGCCGAGCTGACCAAGTGGCGGCGGCTGGCCGAGCGCGCGCAGGCACGTCGCGCCCGCAGCCGCGAGCACCGGATGGCCGTGCAGTGCGGCGGTGCATTCCGAGGCGCCGGCGGACAGCTCGCGCTTGCCGATCTCGGCGATGAAGCTCGCGCCGACCTCCGGATCTTCGAGCTTGCTCGCCGCGGCGATGATCGCTGCTTCGAGCGCAGTCTTGAGCGCCGGCGAGCCGACGTCGCTGTCGTGCGCCGCCGCGTCGATCACGGCCGGCACCGCGTCGATCGCATCGCCTGCGATGATCGGATCGCGCGAGCCGAGCGCGGCGACGAGGGTCGCGACGAGGGCTTGATGATCGCCGGCGCCGCCGTCCTTCCACGTGCTCGCGAGCGCTCCGAGTCCGGCACCGCGCACGCGTGCGTCGGCGTTGCCGAGCAACAGACGGATCGCCTCGCGCCGGGTCGAGACATCGCCCGCACCGGCGGTGACGAGCTCGGCGAGCAGCGGTAGCCGCAAGTGATCGGGCAAGCGGCCGTGGCCACAGCTCGCGAGCTCGGCGACATTCGGGCGCGCCGCCGCCCGAGCGATGGCGACCTCCGCCAGACACTCGATCCAGCCGCGCGAGATCGGAGCGACCGCGTTCGCGTCGGAGGCCATGCGCTGTAACGCGAGTAGCGCGGTCGCCACCGCCGGGCGCGCCCCCGAGCCGGCGAGCGCACGCGCCGCCTCGATCACGACGTGCGCCTCGAGCTCGTCGCCCTTGGCGAGCGCGGTCCAATGCGTCGGCAGCGCGCCAGCGACGAGATCTCGCCCGGTGTCGTCGCCGTGCTCGCCCGCGAGCGCTCGCACCGCCTCGACCGCGACGCGCCAATCGCGATCGGAGAGCGCCGCGACGAGCTGCGAGCGAAACAGCTCGGGGATCGATTTGCGAACGCCGGCGTGCTTGGCGAGCCCCGCGATCGCGGTCGCGCGAATCTCCGGATCGCCGTCGGCGATCCGCGCGGCGAGCGCCGCCTCGACCGGACCGGGCGCCGGATCAGCATCTTTGGCGACGACCTCTCGGGCGAGCGCGTAGGTCGCGGCGTAGCGCACATCGCGATCCGCGTCCGCAGCCGCTTCGATCAAGCGAGCTCGCGATGCCGGCTCCAGCGCGATCTCGCGACGACCGAGCCGGCCGAGCGCTAGCGCCGCCATAGCGCGCGACGACGACGGCGGCATCGACAAGCGCTCGGTCAACGCGTTTTGCACGTCGCCGGTGGCCGCTCTGCCCGCAGCTTCGAACGCGACCAGCGGATCATGGAACCGCACATCGGCCTTCAGCTCCCACTTCGCGTCCGGATCGCCGAGCGCCGCCGCGACCCCGATCGCGCCGGTGACCGCGCTGGGCGCCCCGTCGGCGGTGCGCACTTGCTCGAGCGCCGTGATCGCTTGCGCGCCGCCGACCCGACCGAGCGCGCGCGCCGCGAGCTCCTGTGCATGCGGCTCGCCGTGGTTCAACAGCTCGAGCAACTCGGCGACGCCGGCTTCGCGCTCGACCTCGGCTTGCGCGACGGCGATCCGCAGCGCGCGATCGTCGACCGGGTGGACCGGCTCGGGCTTCGGCCTTGTGGCTGGACACGCGATGCACATCGCAGTTGCGATCAATGCGCTCGTCCGAACCATCGCGCGATCCTACCTCGACCGGGCATCGACCTAACGGCGACGACGTGACATCGTGTAGCGATGCGCTCGTCGTTCGTCGTCGCGATCTGTCTGTGCTTCGCATGCTCGTCGAAGAAGTCTGCCGATGATCACGCGGCACCCGAGACCGGCGCGCCGCCGACCGCGCCAGCGAAACCGGTGGTGAAAAAGCCGGTGCCGAAGACGCCGTTGCCGACGCTCGCCGCCGATCCGGGCGGCGCGACCGGCAAGCCGGTGTGGACCGCGGGGTTCGGCGGCCTGGGCATCGACGCGCCGCGCGGCATCGCGGTCGACGATGCCGGCAACTCGTACGTCGCGGGCTACTTCGAAGGCGAGATCGATTTCGGCGGCGCGATCGGCAAGCGCAAGTCCGCGGGCGGCTCCGATGCGTTCGTCGTCAAGCTCGATGCGACCGGCAAGGTCGCGTGGGCTCAGACGTTCGGCGCCAAGCGCGACGACGCCGCGAACGCGATCGCGGTGCACGGCGACACGGTCGTCGTCGTCGGCAACTTCCTCGACGAGCTCAAGCTCGGCGACTACGACAAGAAGGCGCGCACCGGCTCGGGCTCCGGCGATCCAGCGAACATGGCGCAAGGCTCGGACGACGTGTTCGTCGCCGCGTTCGGCACCGACGGCACGCCGAAGTGGCTTTGGACGCTCGGCGGCATCGACTCCGATGGGGCGAACGCGGTCGCGTCGTCGCCCGATGGCGGTTGGGTGATCGGCGGCTCGTTCCGCGACGGCATCGTCGACACCGGTATCGCGCTCAAGGCGCGTGGCGGCACCGATGCGTTGCTCGCCAAGCTCGCGCCGAGCGGCGACCTCGAATGGATCAAGCAATTCGGCGGCACCGGCGACGATCAGATTTCCCATGTCGCGGTCGATGCTCAAGGCTCGATCTACATCCAAGGCGTGTTCAAGGACGTCGCCGACTTCGGCGGCAAGCCGCTCAAGGCCGCGAACGGTTCGGACACGGACGTCGTGCTCGCGAAGTACGACGTCAACGGCGATCACGTGTGGTCGCAGCGCTTCGGCAATCCGTTCAACGACGTCGCGGGTGGCGTCACCGTCGATCCTTCGGGCCACGTCACGATGGTCGGCTCGTTCGAGCACAACGGCGGGCCGGTGTCGTTCGGCCCCGGCGACTCGCACGACTCGGCCGGCGAGTCCGACATCTTCGTCGCCCACTACACGACCGACGGCAAGCTCGAGTGGGCGCACACGTTCGGCGCGGATCGCGAAGACATCGGCTGGGGCGTCGCGGCCGACTCGTCGGGCAACATCGTGATGACCGGTTGGTTCCAGCGCACCGTCGATTTCGGCAAGGGTCCGATCGAAAGCAAGGGCAACAAGGATGTGTTCGCGCTCAAGCTCGATCCGAAAGGCGCGATCGTCTGGGTCGACACGTGGGGCGACCACGATCACGATCAAGGGCGCGCGGTCGCGCTCGACAAGACCGGGGCGTCGTACGTCACCGGAATCTACCGGTTCAAGCTAGCGCTCGTCGATCCGCCGCTCGATTCGCATCGGCCCGCGACCGGCGTCGAGTCGATGGCGCCAAAACCGGACGCATTCGTCGTCAAGCTCGCGCGCTGATCTCTCGACAAAACGCCCGCAGCGGCGAAATAGCGGCGTTTCCCACTTTTCATCGGTGGCGCGCGGTGCCAAAAGAAATGCGCTTCCACCTCATTTAGGAGATTTCAGATGGCCAAAGCGAAAAAGGGTAAGGCGGCCGCGGGCCCCACGGAGATGCTGCTCGTTGCCTCGAAGGTCAAGGCGATGCTCAAGAGCGCCGGCTGCAACACCGCGGGCGACGCGCTCGACGGGCTCAACGGCTACGTCGGCTGGCTCGTGGCGCAGGCCGCCAAGCGCGCCCACGAGAATGGCCGCAAGACCGTTCGCGCGCACGACTTCGCGATCATGTAGCTCCGGTCGCCCGGTCTGCTCGGTTTGGGCCGGATTCTGCGACGTAGACGGGCGCCTTCCGGGCGCCTGTTTTCGTTTGGGGTTAAGATTGCAAGAGGTGACGGCTGGGGTACCTATCTACCTAGTCTCGGCCTGCTCCTCCGCCGAGGAGTTTGTCGCGGCGTTTAGGCGTTACGCCGATCGTACCGGCGTGTTCGTTCCGATGGCGCAACCGCTGCCGGCTGGCAAGCGCGGCGCGATCGCGCTGACCCTGATCGACGGTGGCGTGATGATCGACGGCGAGGCCGAGATCATCGCGTCCTCACCCAAGCCGTCGCCGCTGCACGGTCGACCCGGCATGACCGTGCGGTTTCTCGAGCCCGACGACGCGAGCAAGGCAACGCTCGGAGAGCTCGAGA
>CAZDGY010000378.1:0-6465 GCA_964504685.1 uncultured Kofleriaceae bacterium
ACGCGAGGGTATGTCGGCGTTCCTCGCAAAGCCGCGGCGCGCCGCGCAGTTCAATGGCCAATGAATTTCACGCCGACCGAAGAGCAACTCGCCGCGCAGACGATGGCGCGCGACTTCGCGCAGCAAGAGGTGCTGCCGAAAGCGGCCGCGATCGACAAAGAGCATCGCCACCCCGCAGAGCTGGTCAAGCGCATGGCCGAGCTTGGCTTACTCGGCATCGCGGTGCCCGAGCAGTACGGCGGCGCGGGCTTGGATAACGTGTCGTACGCGCTCGCGATGGAAGAGATCGCACGCGCGTGCGCATCGACCGCGGTCATCATGAGCGTCAACAATTCGCTCGTGTGCGATCCGATCCTGCGGTTCGGCACCGAGGCGCAGAAGCAGAAGTTTCTCGTGCCGCTCGCGTCCGGCAAGCTGCTCGGTTGCTTCGCGCTGAGCGAGCCCGAGGCCGGCTCGGATGCCGCCGCGCAGCGCACGACCGCGGTCAAAGACGGCGATAACTGGGTGCTGCAAGGCACGAAGAATTGGATCACGAACGGTCCGGTCGCCGACGTGTCGGTGTTGTTCGCGATGAACGACAAGCCGGCCGGTCACAAAGGCATCACCGCGTTCATCGTGCCGATGACGACCAAGGGCGTGCGGGTCGGCCAGCCCGACGACAAGCTCGGCATTCGCGGCAGCAAGTCGTCGCAGATCTTTCTCGACGACGTTCGGCTCCCGTCCGACGCGCTGCTCGGCGAGGTCGGCGGCGGGTTCAAGGTCGCGATGTCGACGCTCGATGGCGGGCGGATCGGCATCGCGTCGCAAGCGCTCGGCATCGGCCGCGCGTCGCTCGAGGACTCGCTCGCGTACGCTCAGCAGCGCCGTAGCTTCGGCAAGGCGATCATCGAGCACCAAGCGATCGCGTTCAAGCTCGCCGACATGGCGACCGAGATCGACGCGGCGCGGCTGCTGACGTTGCGCGCGGCCTGGCTCAAGGATCGGCACGAGCCGTTCGGCAAGCAGGCTGCGATGGCCAAGCTGTACGCTTCGGACGTCGCGAACCGGGCGGCGCGCGAAGCGATCCAGATCTTTGGCGGCAACGGCTACGTCACGGAGTATCCTGTCGAGCGGCATTTCCGCGATGCGAAGATCACCGAGATCTATGAAGGCACGAGCGAGATCCAGCGCATGGTGATCGCGGGCTATTTGGCGAAGGGTGGATGACATGAAACGCACGACACTGTTGATCGCGATCGCCATCGCCGGCTGCGGTGGCCACAAGCAAGCGCCGACGACGCCGCCGCCCGATCCGGGCACGCCGCCTCCAGAGACCGGCAATACGATGGTCTCGCCCGAGGAGGTCGACGAGATCCAGCACGACTTTGCGCGCAAGGAACAGATCATCTCGCGCTGCCTCGCGATGGCGATGGACGCCAAGGACGTCAAGCGCGGCACCCATGGCAAGGTCTCGTTCGAGGTCGTGATCGACACGAACGGCAGCGCGTCGAGCGTGAAGGTGATCAAGAGCGACATCGACGCGAAGTCGGTGATCGACTGCGCGATCAAGCACGTGAACGAGATCGAGTTCCCGCACGTCGCGCAGCGCTACGAGACGTCGTACACGTACGCGATGGAAGCGAACTGATTCACGTGCGGGCGTTCGCCGCGATGGCAGTCGTCGCTGTTGCGTGTGGTGGTAAGCCGCCGCCGCCGCCGCCGCCGCCGGCGCCGCCGCCCGTCGCGAAACGAGTCCCGATCGACGACACCGAGCCCGAGGATGGCGTCACCGTGATCAACGGCCACGGCCATATGGAGCAGGCGACGGTCGAGGCCGCGCTCGCTCCTCACAACGACGCGCTGTCAGCTTGCTACATGTCGCGAGTCGGTCGCCGGCGCTGGCTCGGCGGTCACGTCGTCGTGCACTGGGACGTCACGAAGGACGGCACGGTCAGCGCGGTCAAGCTCGCGGAGAGCGACCTCGGTGCACGTGCGATCGAGAAGTGCCTCGTCGAGGTCGCCCGCGCGGTCGATCTCGGCAAGCCGATCGGCGGCGACGCCGAAGTCACGATCCCGCTCGACTTCTCGGCCAAGGGCGCGACGCTGCCGTGGGACGAGGACAAGGCGTTGAAGGCGGTCGGCGGTCAGCTCGCGAAGCTCGACACGTGTGACAAGAAGGCCGCGGCGCCGAACGACGTCACGATCACGGTCTACGTCGGGCCGCATGGCAAAGCGCAGTCGGTCGGGTTCGCATCCGCGAAGACCGAGATCGCCGACAAATGGGCGGATTGCGCCGAGAAGGCTGCGCTCGCGTGGCGGCTCCCCGATCCGAGAGGCACGATCGCGAAGCTCGCGGTCCGCTACCGAGCTAGCAACTAAGCGAGCGACCTATGGACTTGGCTCCAACCGAAGAGCAGCTGCTAATCCAGCGCACGGCGCGTGACTTCGCCGAGCGCACGCTGATGCCGAAAGCGGCGGCGCGCGACGAGTCCGGCGAGTTTCCCGAGGCGGAGCTCCGTCAGCTCGGCAAGCTCGGGCTGCTCGCGATCTGCGTGCCCGACGAGCTCGGCGGCGCCGGCGCCGGCCCGATCGCGTACTCGCTCGCGATGCAAGAGCTCGCTCGCGGCGATGCATCGGTCGCGGTCGCGGTGTCGGTGACGAACATGGTCGGCGAGCTGATCTGGAAGAACGGCACGCCCGCATTGCAGCGCGCTTGGTGTCCACGACTCGCCTCGGGCGAGCTGATCTCCGGCGCGTTTGCGTTGTCGGAAGCGGACGCGGGCAGCGATCCGGCCGCGATGCGGACGACCGCGACGAAGACCGAGCGCGGCTGGCGCTTGTCCGGCGCGAAGCAGTGGATCACCACCGGCGATCGCGCTGGCGTGCTGGTCGTATGGGCGGTCACCGATGCAGCCGTCGGCCACAAGGGCATCACCGCGTTCGTCGTTCCCGGCAACGCCAAGGGGCTATCGACCGCGCGGCTCGAGGACAAGCTCGGCTTGCGTGGTTCGTCGACCGCACAGCTCGTGCTCGACAACGTCGAAGTCGGCGACGATGCGGTGCTCGCCGCGCCAGGGCGCGGATTCGCGCTCGCGATGATGGCGCTCGACGGCGGTCGGATCGGCATCGCGTCGCAGGCGATCGGTATCGCGCGCGGTGCGCTCGAAGCGGCGATCCGCTACGCCGGCGAACGCCACACGTTCGGCCAAGCGATCATCAAGCATCAAGCGATCGCCGGCATGCTCGCCGATGCGGCGACGTGGCTCGACGCTGCGACGCTGATGACTTTGCGCGCCGCCGCGCTCAAGGAATCGGGTGGCCAGTTCTCGCAACAAGCGGCGATGGCCAAGCTGTTCGCGAGCGAGCACGCGTGGAAGATCTGCGACATCGCGCTCCAAGTTCACGGCGGCTACGGCTACGTCCGCGATTTTCCCGTCGAGCGAGCGCTGCGCGATGTGCGTGTGACGCGAATCTACGAAGGGACCAGTGAGATTCAGCGCATCGTGATCGCTCGGAACCTGTTGCGCGCAGCACAGTAGCGGGCGACGATCACATCGTGGGAAGTCTACGCCTCGTCGCGCTCGTTGCAGCGGTCGCGGCGTGCATCAAGCCGGCGCCCGAGATCGCATGCGGCGATCTGGTGTGCCCGAGCGACTCGGTGTGCCTTGCAAACAGCACGTGCGTGCCGGCGGACCAGGCAAGTGCTTGCGACGGGCTCGCCGAAGGCGCCGCGTGCATGACCGCCGCGTTCGATGGCACGTGTCGCGGCGGCGCCTGCTTCGCCCCGGTGTGCGGCAATGGGGTGATCGAAGGCTCCGAACAGTGCGATGGCCCGGTGACGAACACCGACTGCGTCGCATACGGCTTCGATCTCGGTGTGCCGACCTGCACGAATTGCGTGCTCGATCTCGTCGGAACGTGCGTGCGGTTCGGCTGGCGCCTGGTGTCGCCCGCGGTCGCAAGCGACGCGTGGACCGACGGCACCCGGCTCGCGATCGTGCGCGGCGACTCGACCGGCCTGGATGTGTCGGTCGGTGGAACGCCGGTCGCTTCGCTCGATACACCGGCCGCGACGTTCTTTCATTTCGTCGGCAACGCGCAGTCGATCATCGCGTGGGGGCCATACGCGCTCGCGGCCCTCGACGGCTCGACGTTCACCGCGATCGACACCACGCCGTTGAACCTGTCGCCCACCGGTAATAGCAACGCGATCCAAGCAGCGGCGCTCGCCGATGACGGCACGTTGCATCTCGGGCTCGACGCCGCTGCCGGTTGCACGGTCTACAGCAAGCCACCGAGCGGGGCCTGGCAGATGACGTTCCAGACCACCAATCGCTGCGACGCGATGGTGTCGCGCGACGGTACGACGCTGCTCGCCACGCATAGCGAGTCGGCGCTCGGGGGTAGCGTGATGCACTTGGTCAATGGGACGTGGTCGCCGTTGTTCGACACCACGCAGGCGATTTACCAACTCGACCTCCACGCGGGCGTGGCGATCGCCGCGACGCTCGCGGATGTCGTGACGTTCGATGGAACGACCCAGACGACCTATCCGGTCGCGGTGACCCAAGCGGTCGGGATCGATCAAGGCGTGTTTGGTGGTCTCGGCCTCGAAGTCTATCGCTTCCTCGGTGCGGAGCCCGAAGCGATCGATGCGCCGATCGGCGGCGTCGTGATCAGCGACGGCACGCGGATGTACGAGGTCGGCAACGGCGTCTACGAGTACACCGGCATCGAGTATGCCGCGCGCGGCGTGCAGAGCAGCGACGTCCGCGATGTCGCGATGCTCGGCGATGGCACGGTCGCGATGTGCGGCGCCGACGAAGCGTTTTGGGAGCAGCCCGGAAACTACTTCGTGTGGGATTCGGTTTCGATCACGGTCGAGCTCACCGCGATCAGCGGCACGTCGGTCGATGACTTCTACGCGGCGTCGAGTGATGAGCTCTATCACGTGACCAACGCAGCTACCGCGACCGCCGTTACTATCCCGATCGGGACGAGCGCGATCGCATCGCTGTGGGCGCCACAGGCTTCGGCGACGGTCGCCCTGTACGTCGTCGGATCCGCTGGGCTGTCGCTTTCACTCTCGCCGACCGGGACGGTGACGTCGATCGAGCCGCCGGTCGGTGACGTCGGTTGCGATCTAGAGCACGTGACCGGTGACGCGACGACCGTGATCGCGAGTGGCGCATGCGGGACCGCGGGCGTCGTCTGGCAGCTCGACGGCGTGCAGTGGAGCGAGATCTATCGCACGACGAGCACGAAGCTCGGGGCGGTCGCGCTCGACCCGGCCGGCGATATCTTTGCGGCCGGGCCCGAAGGCGGCGCGCGCTCGGTCGGAGGCGTGTGGACCGCGGATCCCGATTCGCGCGGCCGCTCGATCTCGGCGACGAGCGCGACCGACGTCTGGGCGTCCGGTGGGCCGTCCGGTGTGGTCCATTGGGACGGCGCAGGCTGGTCGCGGCTCGACGTGGTCGGAGCGGCAGCCCCCCACGTCGTCGCGACCGAACGCACCGTCTATTTCTCCGGAACCAGTAACCCGGTCCTCGTCCGGTGATTTTCTGGTACTACTGCGCGCGACGATGACCGAACCGCGCAAGCTCCGCATCCTCGTCGCCAAGCCCGGCCTCGATGGCCATGACCGAGGCGCCAAAGTCGTGGCGCGGGCCCTCGCCGACGCCGGCTACGAAGTCGTCTACACCGGCCTGCATCAGACCCCCGAGATGATCGCGGCGGCCGCGGTGCAAGAGGCGGTCGATGCGGTCGGGCTGTCGATCATGTCGGGCGCGCACATGACGCTGTTCCCGGCCGTGCTCGATGCGCTCAAGGCACGCGGCGCTGGCGACATCATCGTGTTCGGCGGCGGCATCGTGCCGAAGGACGACCTGCCGAAGCTCGCGGCGATCGGCGTCGCCAAGATCTTCACGCCCGGCGCGAGCACGAACGAGATCGTCGACTGGGTCGAGAGCTACCTGCGCCCGAAGGTCGCGTGATGCGGTTTCGGCTCGCGGCCGCGATCGCGGCGAGCGCGCTCGTTTGCTCGGTCGCGAACGCGAAGGACACCGACGACGAGTTCGGCGCCGCCGTCTCCAAGGTGATGAATGACTTCTCGTCGATCGCACAGAGCTGCTGGGCGGCCGCGGCGACCGAGCGCTTCGATGTCGATGGTGACCTCACGTTGCGCGTCGAGTTCGGCGCCAATCGGCAGGTCGCGTTGGCGATGCCCGTGAAGAACACGGTCAACAACGAAGCGGTGACGTCGTGCCTGATCGGCGCATTCGCGGTCTACAAGTTTCCGCCGCCGCTCGCCGGTAAGACGATCGAGCTGCCGTTTCACTTCGCGAAGGTCGGCGGCCAGAGCCTGATCGATCGCAAGCTCGTGTCGTGGAAGGCGCAGGGCAAGGTCTCGGTCGCGGTGTTGCTCGACGAGGCGAACACCGGCAACCCGGCCGCGCCCTCGACCAGGTAGGCGATCAGCGTGGCGCC